>NZ_JBXUOV010000050.1:0-35508 GCF_057196585.1 Micromonospora sp. ATLC20 | reverse complement strand
GTGCCGCCCTGCGCGCCATCCTGCGCCCGGCCGAGGGCGCCCGGCGCGCCGTGACCGCCGTGCGCGCCGCCGCTCGTACCGGCGCCGTCGTCGTGCGTCACGGTGCCCGGCAGCGGCGGCAGCAGGTCGACCGTCGGCGCGGGGTGCGCGCCACCCGCCGGGTCCGCCCACCGGACCACACTGCCGTCGTCGTACGTCTGCGTCACGGTGAACGTGAGCCGGTCGGTGGCGGGCATCGGTCCCATGCCCAGCGGCAGCCGGGCCGCCCCGGTGCCGGTGCCGGGCATCCGCAGCCAGCTCACCGAGTGGGTCACCTGGTTCAGTTCGGCCGCGTGCATGCCGGGGACCGGCTGGTCGAGCGTGCGGGTGGTGATGGTGGGCGCCCAGTCCGGCACCGACAGCGGGTACACCTCGCCGATCGGGGCGTCCGCGGGCATGGTCAGCTCGATCCGGGTGGTCCGGGTGCCGGGCCTGTCCGCCGGCACCAGCACGGACAGTTCGATCGCGTCGCCCTGGCGTACCTGGGCGGGCGAGGTCGTGACGGTCACCCCGGCCGCGTTCGCCGCGGCGGGCCAGCCCACCGCCCCGGCGAGTACGGCCGCCAGCGACGCCGCCGCCCACCGGCCCTGACGGGTCATCCTCATGGTCGTCCCCATCCTTCTCGGCTGGGGCCGGTACCGGCTCCGGCCCCACCTGGTAGTTCGGGCGGCGGGGCGAAAAGGTTCAACCCGGCACGGAACTCGCCGGAGGCGGGCACCGGCGTCGGCGGCGGTCCGGGTCCGGGCGACCGATAGCATCGCAGGGGCCGGTCACCGGCCCTTCCGTACCGTCGACGACTAGGAGTCACCGTGTCCGCACCCCGTACCCCCGTCGTGGCCGACCCCGTCGTCGTCGCCGCCGGGACCACGGCGGCCGACGCGGTGGCCGCGGCCGGCCTGCCGATGAGCGGGCCGAAGGCGATCGTGGTGGTCCGCGATCCGCAGGGCCAGCTCCGCGACCTGGACTGGCGCCCGGCCGAGGAGGTCGCGGTCGAGCCGGTCACGCTGGACAGCCCGGACGGGCTGAACGTGCTGCGCCACTCCACCGCCCACGTGCTGGCCCAGGCCGTGCAGGACGTCTTCCCGGACGCCAAGCTCGGCATCGGCCCGCCGATCGAGAACGGCTTCTACTACGACTTCGGCGTGGACAAGCCGTTCCAGCCGGACGACCTGACCAAGCTCGAGAAGCGCATGCAGGAGATCGTCAAGTCCGGCCAGCGGTTCCGCCGCCGCCGGTTCGCCGACCTGGACGAGGCGCGGTCCGAACTGGCCGCCGAGCCGTACAAGCTGGAGCTGATCGAGGTCAAGGGGGAGGGGCTGGACTCCTCCGAGGTGATGGAGGTGGGCGGCGGCGAGCTGACCATCTACGACAACCTCGCCGCGAACGAGGACAAGGTCTGCTGGTCGGACCTGTGCCGGGGCCCGCACCTGCCGAACACCCGGCTGATCGGCGCGTTCAAGCTGATGCGCTCGGCCGCCGCGTACTGGCGCGGGTCGGAGCGCAACCCGCAGCTGCAGCGCGTGTACGGCACCGCGTGGCCGACCCGCGACGAGCTCAAGGCGTACCTGAAGCTGTTGGAGGAGGCCGCCCGCCGCGACCACCGCAAGCTCGGCGCGGACCTCGACCTGTTCAGCTTCCCCGACGAGATCGGGTCCGGCCTGCCGGTCTTCCACCCCAAGGGCGGTGTGCTCAAGCGGGTGATGGAGGACTACGTCCGGGCGCGGCACGTCGAGGAGGGCTTCGACTACGTCGGCACGCCGCACATCTCCAAGGAAGGTCTCTTCCACACCTCGGGACACCTGCCCTACTACAAGGACACGATGTTCCCGCCGATGGAGATGGAGGGCAGCGACTACTACCTCAAGGCCATGAACTGCCCGATGCACAACCTGATCTACCGGTCGCGCGGGCGCTCCTACCGGCAGCTGCCGCTGCGGCTGTTCGAGTTCGGGACGGTCTACCGGTACGAGAAGTCGGGCGTCATCCACGGCCTGACCCGGGTGCGCGGCTTCACCCAGGACGACTCCCACTCCTACTGCACCCGCGAGCAGGCGCCGTCGGAGATCAAGCACCTGCTCGGCTTCGTGCTCAGCCTGCTGCGCGACTTCGGCATCGACGACTTCTACCTGGAGCTGTCGACCCGCGACGAGTCGAAGCCGGACAAGTTCGTCGGCTCCGACTCCGACTGGGCGACCGCCACCGCCGTGCTGGAGCAGTGCGCGCTGGAGACCGGCCTGGAACTGGTGCCCGACCCGGGCGGCGCGGCGTTCTACGGGCCGAAGATCTCCGTGCAGGCCAAGGACGCGATCGGCCGGACCTGGCAGATGTCGACCATCCAGTACGACTTCAACCAGCCGAAGGGCTTCGGGCTGGAGTACCAGGCCGCCGACGGCACCCGGCAGCAGCCGGTGATGATCCACTGCGCCAAGTTCGGGTCGATCGAGCGGTTCATCGGCGTGCTCACCGAGCACTACGCGGGCGCGTTCCCGGCCTGGCTGGCGCCGGTGCAGGTGGTCGGCATCCCGATCCGCGACGAGCACGGCGACTACCTGGTCGACTTCGCCGCGACGCTGCGCCGGCACGGCATCCGGGCCGAGGTCGACCTGGGCGACGACCGCATGCAGAAGAAGATCCGCAACGCGCAGCAGCAGAAGATCCCGTTCATGGTGATCGCCGGGGACGACGACGTGGCCGCCGGTACCGTCTCGTTCCGCTACCGGGACGGCTCGCAGCGCAACGGCGTACCGATCGACGAGGCGGTGGCGCACGTCCGTGAGGTGGTGGAGTCGCGCACCAACGCCGGTCCTGCCGCCGAGCGGCCCGGATCGTAGGATCGCCTGTGTGACAGGGGCGGAGCGGGACACCGGGTACGGCGGCGACAACGGTCTGGCGGACGGGCTGGACCGGCTCTGGACGCCGCACCGGATGACCTACATCTCCGGCGAGGACCGGCCCGAGGGCGGATACGAGAAGCCGGCCGGCTGCCCGTTCTGCCTCGCGCCCGGCCTGCCGCCGGAGGAGTCCCTGGTGGTGGCCCGGGGCGAGCACGTGTTCGCGGTGCTCAACCTCTACCCGTACAACCCCGGGCACCTGCTCGTCTGCCCCTACCGGCACGTGGCCGACTACACCGAGCTGGACGAGCCGGAGACGGTCGAGCTGGCCGCGTTCACCAAGGCCGCCATGCGGGTGGTCCGGCACGTGTCCAGCGCGCACGGCTTCAACCTGGGCATGAACCAGGGTGGCGTGGCCGGCGCGGGCATCGCCGCGCACCTGCATCAGCACGTGGTGCCGCGCTGGGGCGGCGACGCCAACTTCATGCCGGTGATCGGCCGCACCAAGGTGCTGCCGCAGCTGCTGGCCGACACCCGGGAACTGCTCGCCAAGGCGTGGGCGGCGGCCTGACGGGGGCCCGCCCCGACAGTACGATCTTGCGCATGGCTCTCCTGCACCGCGCGGAACTGCGCCCCTCGAAACTGGAGCTGCTCGCCGGCTGGCTGCCCGGCCGGCAGTGGTTCGCCGGCGAGACCGGCGCGCCGGTCACCCGCGTCGCGGCGTACCGGTTCGACGACCCGGCCGGCGAGGTGGGCGTCGAGACGCTGCTCGTGCGCGCCGGTGACGGCCCGGTGCTCCAGGCGCCGCTGACCTACCGGGGCGCGCCGCTGGCCGGGGCTGACGACTTCTTCGTGGGCCTCGTCGAGCACTCGGTGCTCGGCCGCCGCTGGGTGTACGACGCCTGCGGCGACCCGGTGTACCCGCCGCTGCTGGCCGCCGCCGTGCTCGCCGACGCCGGGCAGGCCGAGGAGTACTTCGAGGTCGACGGGAAGCGCGAGGTGCGCCCGGCGAGCATGACGCTGACGGGCAGCCGGACCGGCCGCCCGGTGCCGAGCGGTCCGGTTTCGGCCGGTCCGGTTTCGGCCGGCTCGGGTGACGGTGGCGTGACGGTGGTCCAGGTCGGGGACGTCGAGCTGGCGGTGGTCCGGCGGCCCGTACCGGCCGAGGTGCCGGGCTCCGGCAGGCTCACCGGCACCTGGTCGGGCCAGGACGAGCCGGTGCTGCTGGCCTACGCGCGCTGACGGCTCGCCGGGCGGCCTTCTGCGTCGGAGGCCGGATCGAAGGGACGGCCTCGCACCGATATGCCTCAGAGGCATATTCATGACTCTGAGGCATATCGCTTCGCCGCGATCGTCCACCGCTTGGCGTCACGCGCAGTGATTGCGGCCGGACTCTCCGGCTGCGAACCGGCCCGCGGTCGCCGGGGAGATGACAGGATGCGGCGGTGGCAGTCGACAAGCGACAGTTGGGGCGCAGCGGCATCGAGGTGAGCGCCCTCGGCATGGGGTGCTGGGCGATCGGCGGCCCGTGGGCCGAGGGCGCCCGCCCGCTGGGCTGGGGCCGGGTCGACGACGACGAGTCGGTACGCGCGATCCGCCGCGCGCTCGACCTGGGCGTCACCCTGTTCGACACCGCCGACACGTACGGCGCCGGGCACGGCGAGCGGGTGCTCGGACGGGCGCTCGCCGGCCGGCGTGACGAGGCGGTGATCGCCACGAAGTTCGGCTACACGTTCGACGAGCGCACCCGGCAGGCCACCGGCGAGAACGCCTCGCCGCACTACCTGCGCCGGGCGGTGACCGACTCGCTGCGCCGGCTGGGCACCGACCGCATCGACCTCTACCAGCTGCACCTGGGCGACCTGCCGCTGCCCCGGGCCGAGGCGCTCATCGGCACGCTCGACGACCTGGTCGGCGCCGGCCTGATCCGGGCGTACGGGTGGAGCACCGACCGGGCCGACCGGGCCGCCGCGTTCGCGCAGGTCGCCCGCGGTGCCGCCGCCGTGCAGCACGCGCTGTCGGTGCTGCGGGACGCCCCGGCCATGCTCGACGCCTGCGACAAGCACGATCTCGCCGGCCTGGCCCGGGGGCCGCTCGGGATGGGTCTGCTCACCGGCAAGTACACGCCGGAGTCCACGCTGCCCCGCGACGACGTACGCGGACTCGGGCCGACCTGGCTGGAGTGGTTTCGCAGCGGCCGGCCCGCCCCGGAGTGGCTGCGCCGGGTCGCCGCCGTGCGCGACGCGCTGACCGCCGACGGGCGCACCCTGGCGCAGGGGGCGATCGGGTGGATCTGGGCGCGCAGCGACCGGGCCGTGCCGATCCCCGGTGCCCGTACCGTCGCCCAGGTCGAGGAGAACGCGGCCGCGCTGGCCCGGGGCCCGCTCGCGCCGGACCAGTTCGCCGAGGTGGAGCGGCAACTGGCGGCGGTACGCTCGGCCGCCCTCCGCGACGCCGACCGCCCCCACTGGCCGATGCCCCCGGTCCCCGCCGTCCGCCCCTGACCCCCCTGATGCCGGGAATGCCCCATTTGCGAAGGCCGCAAATGCAAGATCGCGGGGCCGAGGCGGGGACTGGGGCGGGGTCAGTGAGTGGTGGACTCCTTGCGGGCCTGGTCGGCCAAGTGGGCGGGCATCGGCTCGTGGCGGGCGAACTCGCGCCGGAACGTGCCGGTGCCCGCCGTCATCGAGCGCAGCTCTACCGCGTATCGCAGCAGCTCCGTAGCGGGCACCTCGGCGCGGACCAGCGTCCGCCCCTCGGCATCCGGGTCCGGCTCGGTGCCGAGCACCCGGCCGCGCCGCCCCGAAAGGTCGCCCATCACCGCGCCGACCGACGAGTCGGGCACCCGTACGGTGATCTCGTCGACCGGCTCCAGCAGCGCCGGCTGGCCCTTCTCGGCGGCGTCGCGCAGCGCCAGCGCGCCGGCGGTCTGGAACGCCGCGTCGGAGGAGTCGACGCTGTGCGCCTTGCCGTCGACCAGCGTCACCCGCAGGTCCACCACCGGGTAGCCGGCGACCAGGCCGCGTTCCATCTGCGCCCGGACGCCCTTCTCCACCGACGGGATGTAGTTGTGCGGGACCGCGCCGCCGACCACCCGGTCGACGAACTCGAAGCCGGCGCCCCGGGGCAGCGGCTCCACCTCGATGTCGCAGACGGCGTACTGGCCGTGGCCGCCGGACTGCTTGACGTGCCGGCCGTGCCCGCGCGCGGCGGCGGTGAACGTCTCGCGCAGCGGCACCCGGACCGGCTCGGTGTCCAGCTCGACGCCGCCGCCGCGCAGCCGGTCGAGCACCACGTCGGCGTGCGCCTCGCCCATGCACCAGAGCACCAGCTGGTGGGTCTCCGCGTTGCGTTCCAGCCGCAGCGTCGGGTCGCCGGCGATCAGCCGGGACAGGTTGCGGGCCAGCGCGTCCTCGTCGGCCCGGCTGCGCGCCACGATCGCCACCGGCAGCAGCGGCTCGGGCATCTCCCACGGCGCGATCAGCAGCGGGTCGTCCTTGGCGGAGATGGTGTCGCCGGTCTCCGCGCTGCCCGACTTGGTGATCGCGCACAGGTCACCGGCGACGCAGGCGGCCACCTCGCGCAGCGTCGCGCCGAGCGGGCTGTAGACGTGACCGACCCGCTCGTCGGCGTCGTGGTCCGGGTGGCCGCGCTCGGCCATGCCGTGACCCGACACGTGGATCACCTGGTCGGGGCGGAGCGTGCCGGAGAAGACGCGCACCAGCGAGACCCGCCCGACGTGCCTGTCGACTGTCGTCTTGACCACCTCGGCGACCAGCGGGCCGTCCGGGTCGCAGGTCAGCGGCGGGCGGGGCGAGCCGTCCACGCCGGTGACCGCGGGCAGGTCGTGCTCCAGCGGCGACGGGAACGCCGCGACCAGGCCGTCGAGCAGCGCGTCCAGGCCGACGCCGGTCTCCGCGCAGACCGGCACCACGGGGTGGAAGTGGCCGCGCGCGACGGCGGTCTCCAGGTCGGTGATGAGCACCTCGGCGTCGATCTCCTCGCCGCCGAGGTAGCGGTCCATCAGGGTCTCGTCCTCGCTCTCCGCGATGATCCCCTCGATCAGCTCGTCGCGGGACTCCTGGATGGCCGGCAGGTGCTGCGGGTCCGGTTCGCGCACCGCCGCCGGCAGCCCGTCGGAGTAGTCGTACACCCGGCGGGTGATCAGCCCCATCAGCCCGGCCACCGACTCGCCGTCGTCGCCGAGCATGGGCAGGTAGAGCGGGAGTACGTTGTCGCCGAAGACGCGCTGGCACAGCGCCACCGCCTCGTCGAAGTCGGCGCGCGGGTGGTCCAGCCGGGAGACCGCCACGGCCCGGGGCATGTCGACGGCGGCGCACTCCTCCCAGAGGGCGGCGGTGGCGGCGTCCATGCCGTCGACGGCGGAGACCACGAACAGCGCCGCGTCGGCGGCGCGCAGCCCGGCGCGCAGCTCGCCGACGAAGTCGCCATACCCCGGGGTGTCCAGCAGGTTGACCTTGACGTCGCGGTGCGTCAGCGGGGCGCAGGCCAGGCTCACCGAGCGTTGCTGGCGTACGGCGGCGGGGTCGTGGTCGCAGACGGTGGTGCCCTCGGTGACGGCGCCGGCCCGGCCGATCGTGCCGCTGGCGGCCAGCAGCGCCTCGACGAGCGTCGTCTTGCCGGCGCCGGAGTGCCCGACGAGCACCACGTTGCGAACCCTGCCGGGCTCGGTCACCACCGGCGCGCCGCCGGTGACACCCTTCTCGTTCTTCTGCGCCATCGCGGCGCACCTCCCTCAACCGGTGGTGGTGGCGACCGCCGCGGGCGACGGGGGAGCGGACCCGGGACGGGCGCCGCGGCGATATCTTCCGGTGATCTCCTGCTGGACGGGAACGCGGACCGGTGCTCCGGTGAACTGGCTCACCTCCTGGCTCGATCTCACACCCGCACGGGTGCCCGCACAAGGGCCGCCGGGCGGGTCGTACGCCCGGCTGTGTCCCCGGCGGTTGCGGGCCGTTATCGTGGGACCGCCATGGCGAAGATCTTCCAAGTGACGGCCCGCGCGGGCATGACCCGCGTCGTGGAGCCGGTCGCCCGCGCGCTGCTGCGTGCGGGCGTGTCCCCCAATGCGGTCACCGTGACCGGTACCGCCGGCGTGCTCGTCGGCGCGCTCGGCTTCGGCGCGCGCGGCCATCTGGTCGCCGGTGCGCTGATCGTCACGGTCTTCGCCCTCACCGACCTGCTCGACGGCACGATGGCGCGGATGAGCGGCGGGTCCACCCGGTTCGGGGCGTTCCTCGACTCGAGCATGGACCGGATCGCCGACAGCGCGGTGTTCGGCGCGGTCGCGTACTGGCTGGCCACCGAGCACGACTACTCGGGCGTGGCGGCGGCGCTGATCTGCCTGGCCGCCGGTGGTCTGGTCTCCTACGTCAAGGCCCGCGCCGAGGGTCTCGGGATGACCTGCAACGTGGGCATCGCCGAACGCACCGAGCGGCTGCTCATCGTCGGCGTCGGCGGCCTGCTCACCGGCGTCGGCGTGCGCCCCGCGCTGGAGATCGCGCTCTGGCTGCTCGCGGCCGTCTCGATCTTCACAGTGGGGCAGCGGATGGCCCACGTGTACCGCCAGGCCCAGCAGGTCGGCGTCGAGTGAATCTCACCGAGGCGGGCTTCGTCGCGGGCTGGCGCCTGATCCGGGCGCTGCCCCGGCCCGTCGCGGCCGCGGCCTTCCGGGCGGGCGCCGACCGCGCCCACCGCAAGGACGGCGGGGGTACGCGTCGACTGCGCGCCAACCTGCGCCGGGTGGTCGGCCCTCGGATGTCCGACGCGGAGCTGGACGTGCTCGTGCGCGACGGGCTGCGCTCGTACGCCCGGTACTGGATGGAGGCGTTCCGGCTGCCCGGCCTGAGCCGGGCGGAGATCCTCGCCGGGTTCCGCCTGGACGGGCAGGAACTGCTCGCCGCCGACGTGGCGGCCGGGCGGGGCGCAGTGGTGGCGCTGCCGCACGCCGGCAACTGGGACGCCGCGGGCGCCTGGGTGGCTGCTACCGGCTGGCCGATGACCACGGTGGCGGAGCGGCTCCCGGACGGCGTCTACGAGCGGTTCGTCGGGTTCCGGGAAGGGCTGGGGATGGAGATCCTGCCCAACCGCGGCGGCCCGCGTCCCGCGTTCGACGTGCTGGTGGACCGGCTGCGTGCCGGTTACGTGGTGCCCCTGCTCGCCGACCGGGACCTGTCGGCCCGGGGCGTGGAGGTGGACTTCTTCGGCGGCCGGACCCGGATGCCGGCCGGGC
Source organism: Micromonospora sp. ATLC20 (assembly GCF_057196585.1). Taxonomy (NCBI): domain Bacteria; kingdom Bacillati; phylum Actinomycetota; class Actinomycetes; order Micromonosporales; family Micromonosporaceae; genus Micromonospora; species Micromonospora sp. ATLC20. Next base: position 26,385 of record NZ_JBXUOV010000050.1, on the reverse strand, counting down.
CGGCGCTGCTGGCCATCCGCACCGGCGCCCCGCTCTACGTGGCCTCGATGTGGTACGAACCGGACGCGGCGTGCGCGTCCATCGACGGCCCGCTGCCGCTGCCGGACCCGGACAGCGCCCCGCTCGACGAGCGGGTCCGCACGGTGACGCAGCGGATTGCCGACGGTCTGGCGGCGGGCATCGCCCGGCATCCGCAAGACTGGCACATGTTGCAGCGGATGTGGCTGGACCAGGACCGGGACGGTACGCCCACGTCGGCGGCACCGCCGGCCACCACCGGGACGGTCTAGGGGGAGGGCGCAGTGCGTATCGGCATCGTGTGCCCGTACTCGTTCGACGTGCCGGGCGGCGTGCAGAACCACGTCATGGACCTGGCCGAGGCGCTGCTCGGGCTCGGCCACGAGGTGAGCGTCCTGGCGCCCGCCGACGAGGACTCGGCGCTGCCGCCGTACGTGGTGTCGGCCGGGCGGGCGGTGCCGCTGCCGTACAACGGGTCGGTGGCCCGGATCGCCTTCGGCCCGGTCTCCACCGCCCGGGTGCGGCGCTGGATCACCCGCGGCGACTTCGACGTGCTGCACGTGCACGAGCCGCTCACGCCGAGCCTGTCGATGCTGGCGGTGCTCTGCGCCCGCGGCCCGGTGGTGGCCACGTTCCACACCGCGATGACCCGCTCCCGGGTGATGTCGGCCGCGCAGGGCGTGCTCCAGATCGTGCTGGAGCGGATCACCGCCCGGATCGCGGTCAGCGCGCTGGCCCGCAAGGTGCAGGTCGAGCACATGGACGGCGGCGCGGTGGAGATCCCGAACGGGGTGGCGGTGGCGAAGTTCGCCGGGGTGCCGCCGCTGCCGGGCTGGCCGGGGGAGTGTGTCCCGGGCACCGGCGGCACGCTCGGGTTCCTGGGCCGCTTCACCGAGCCGCGCAAGGGCTTCCCGATCCTGCGGGACGCGTTCGTCGCGCTGGCGCCGCACCGCCCCGGGCTGCGTCTGCTGGTCGCCGGCCCGGGCGACGCCGACGAGCTGTACGGGCGGTTCCCGGCCGGGCTGCGCGACCGGGTCACGTTCCTCGGCCTGGTCTCCGAGACGGACAAGGCACGCATGCTGCGCAGCGTGCACCTCTATGTCGCACCGAACACCGGAGGGGAGTCCTTCGGGATGATCCTCACCGAGGCGCTCGCCGCCGGCGCCACCGTGGTCGCCAGCGACCTGGACGCGTTCCGCCGGGTGCTCGACGGCGGACGGGCCGGCCTGCTGTTCCCGACCGGCGACGCGGCGGCGCTGGCCGGCGCGCTGTCCGAGCTGCTCGACGACGACGGCCGCCGCGCCGGGCTCACCGCCTGCGGCGACCAGGTGGTGGCGAATTTCGACTGGCCCGTGGTTGCCCGCCGCGTTCTGGAGGTATACGCAGCCGCGATCGAGGCCACCGACGGTCGGGTCATGGACCAGGAGTGGGCGGGACTGGGCTGACCGCTGTGGCCGCTGCGGCCGCTGTGACGAGCGCGTCTGCCGGTGCGAGCGCCGGCCGGCCGGGATGAGGAGCAGCACTACGATGCCGGGCATGTGGTGGGTGGTGGGCGCGGTCGCGGTGCTCGGGCTGCTCTCGGCGTACCTGATCTGGACCTCCGGCCGTGTGCAGCGGCTGCAGGTCCGCGCGGACTCGGCGGCCCGCGCGCTGGACGCGCACCTGCTGCGCCGCGCGGCCGCCGCCGCGGTCCTGGCCGAGCAGCGGTACGGCGTGGAGCTGTACGCCGCCGCCCGGATCGCGCTGGACGCCGCTCCGGAGGAGCGCGAGGCGGCCGAGAACGACCTGACCCGGCAGTTGCGGGCGGTGCGGCTGGACCCGGACGACGCGGCCTGCGCGGCGGTGATCGCGGCGAGCCGGCGGCTGGCGCTGGCCCGGCAGGTGCACACCGACCTGGTCCGGGATGCCCGTTCGGCGCGGGGGCGTCCGGTGGTGCGGCTGTTCCGGATGGGACGCGGGCGGGAGTGGCCGCGTTACTTCGACATCGACGACCCGACGCTGGCGTCGCACGCGGACGTGACCACCGGCTGACGCACCGGCCGTGACGGGGGCCACACGGCAGGCCACCGGGGGTTCGATTGGCGCTCGGACCGGCGTCGCGCCGGTCGTAGCATTCCTGCGCAGTCACCTCCCGAGCACGCCGAGGAGCGATGTCCCGTGTCTGAATCCGCAGCCCCGACCCCCGCCACCGCCGTCGGCACCGCCCGCGTCAAGCGCGGCATGGCCGAGATGCTCAAGGGCGGTGTGATCATGGACGTGGTCACCCCCGAGCAGGCGAAGATCGCCGAGGACGCCGGCGCGGTGGCCGTGATGGCCCTGGAGCGCGTACCGGCCGACATCCGCGCGCAGGGCGGCGTGTCCCGGATGAGCGACCCGGACATGATCGACGGCATCATCTCCGCCGTGTCGATCCCGGTGATGGCCAAGGCCCGCATCGGCCACTTCGTCGAGGCGCGGATCCTCCAGGCGCTCGGCGTCGACTACGTCGACGAGTCCGAGGTGCTCACCCCGGCCGACTACGCCAACCACATCGACAAGTGGGCGTTCACCGTCCCGTTCGTGTGCGGGGCGACGAACCTGGGCGAGGCGCTGCGCCGGATCACCGAGGGCGCCGCCATGATCCGCTCGAAGGGCGAGGCGGGCACCGGTGACGTCTCCAACGCCACCACCCACATGCGGAGGATCCGGCAGGAGATCCGCCGGCTCCAGACGCTGCCCTCCGACGAGCTGTACGTCGCGGCCAAGGAGTTGCAGGCCCCGTACGAGCTGGTCAAGGAGGTCGCCGAGCAGGGCAAGCTGCCGGTCGTGCTGTTCACCGCGGGTGGCATCGCGACCCCCGCCGACGCGGCCATGATGATGCAGCTCGGCGCCGAGGGCGTCTTCGTCGGTTCCGGCATCTTCAAGTCCGGCAACCCGGCCCAGCGGGCCGCCGCGATCGTCAAGGCGACCACGTTCCACGACGACCCGGACGTGCTCGCCAAGGTCTCCCGCGGGCTGGGCGAGGCGATGGTCGGCATCAACGTCGACGAGATCCCGCAGCCGCACCGCCTCGCCGAGCGCGGCTGGTGAGCCGGGCGTGACCGTACCGGTGATCGGCGTGCTCGCCCTTCAGGGCGACGTACGCGAGCACGTCGCGGCGCTGACCGGCGCGGGCGCCGACGCCCGGCCGGTGCGGCGCCCGGGTGAGCTGGACGCGGTCGACGGCCTGGTGGTGCCCGGCGGTGAGTCCACGACGATCAGCAAGCTGGTGGACATCTTCGAGATGCGCGAGCCGATCGACAAGCGGATCGCCGCCGGCATGCCGGTCTACGGCTCCTGCGCCGGCCTGATCATGCTGGCCGCCGAGGTGCTGGACGGCCGCCCCGACCAGCGCGGCTTCGCCGGCGTCGACATGACGGTGCGGCGCAACGCGTTCGGCCGCCAGGTCGACTCGTTCGAGGCGCCGGTGTCGATCACCGGCGTCGACGGCGGCCCGTTCCACGCGGTGTTCATCAGGGCGCCCTGGGTGGAGCGGGTCGGCCCGGACGTCGACGTGCTCGGCCGGGTGACCGGGGGCCCGGCCGCGGGCCGGATCGTCGCGGTGCGGCAGGGCAACCTGCTGGCCACGTCGTTCCACCCCGAGCTGACCGGCGACCTGCGGCTGCACCGGCACTTCGTGGAGCTGGTCCGGGCCGCCTCCTGAGCGGCCGGTCCGTCCCTGGTTGTACCGGTTCGGGTGGGCTGGGACGGGCCGGTGCCGTGCGGCGCGTGACAGTGACCCGCCCGCCGCCGGTAGGATTGCCGAGATTCGGCAGGGCCATCAGCCCGCCGCGGCTCCCAGCGAAGATCACAGCACCTCGACGTGCGCCGGTGGGGGAGCGGGGCGTGTGCGGTGCGGTCGATGCAGACGGCGGGTAGCAACGGAGGTAACAGATGTCCGGCCACTCAAAGTGGGCGACGACCAAGCACAAGAAGGCGGTCATCGACGCCAAGCGCGGCAAGATGTTCGCCAAGCTGATCAAGAACGTCGAGGTGGCCGCCCGTACCGGCGGCGGTGACCCGGCCGGTAACCCGACTCTCTACGACGCCATCCAGAAGGCGAAGAAGAACTCGGTCCCGAACGACAACATCGACCGCGCGGTCAAGCGCGGCTCCGGCCTGGAGGCCGGCGGCGCCGACTGGCAGACGATCATGTACGAGGGTTACGGCCCGAACGGCGTGGCGATGCTGATCGAGTGCCTCACCGACAACCGCAACCGTGCCGCCACCGAGGTGCGTACCGCGCTGACCCGCAACGGCGGCTCGCTGGCCGACGCCGGCTCGGTGTCGTACATGTTCTCCCGCAAGGGCGTGGTGATCGTCCCCAAGGCCGGGACCAGCGAGGACGACGTGATGATGGCCGTGCTCGACGCGGGCGCGGAGGAGGTCAACGACCTCGGCGAGGCGTACGAGGTGGTCTCCGAGCCGGGTGACCTGATTGCGGTCCGCACCGCGCTGCAGGACGCCGGCATCGAGTACGAGTCGGCCGAGTCCTCCCTCATCCCCAGCGTGAACGTGCCGCTGGACGAGGAGGGCGCGCGCAAGATCTTCAAGCTGATCGACGTGCTGGAGGACTGCGACGACGTGCAGAACGTCTACGCCAACTTCGACGTCTCCGACGAGGTCATGGCCGCCGTCGGCTGACCCGCCCGACGTGCCGAGCGCCGGCCCCCCGGATCCCGGGGTGGCCGGCGCTCGGCGTCTCGCCCGGTCAGCCGATCGGCTCCCGCTGCCGCCACGCCGCCCGCACCGAGGTCCGGCCGTTGGTGCGCAGCAGCGAGCCCTCGTAGACCCGGGCCCCGGCGAGCAGGAAGCCGGCCGCCGCGAGCAGCAGCAGCGCCAGCGACACGAACGGCTCCCACGCCGCCGCGTCACCGGTGAACAGCCGTACCGGCATCGCTGTGGGCGCGGAGATCGGCAGGTACGACAGGATCCGCATCGCGGCGGCGTTGTCGTTGAGGAACACCACGGCGAAGAACGGCGCCATCACCGCGAGCTGCACCGGGGTGGACGCCCCGGCGATGTCCTCCTGCCGGTTCACCAGCGCCCCGGCGGCCGCCCACATCGCCGCGAGCAGCAGGAAGCCGCACAGGAAGAACGGTACGAACCAGCCGATCGCGGGCGCGATCAGGCCCAGCAGGTCACCGCCGTCGGTCAGGCGCATGCCGATCAGCGCGACTGCCGCGATCAGCGTGATCTGCCCGAGCGCCAGCGCGCCCGCGGCGAGGATCTTGCCGGCCAGCAGTGCCCGGGCCGGCACGGCGGCGACCAGGATCTCCACGATCCGGGTCTGCTTCTCCTCGGTGACGCTCTGCGCGATCTGCAACCCGAACGTCTGGGACATGAAGAAGAAGACGAACGCGAAGGCGAACGGCACCAGGTACGCGACGAACGGATCCACCGCGTCCGGGTCCAGCAGCTTCACCTGGGGGGCCGCGCTGAGCGCGGCGACCACGTCGTCCGGGGCCCGCTCGTCGGCGACCACCAGCGGACCGGCGACCACCGCGGCGTCCGCGTCGCCGTCGCGTACCGCCTGTTCGGCGGCGCCGTCGTCGGCGACGAGCATGACGTCCAGCCCGGCCGCGCGCAGCGGTTCGGCGCCGGCCGCGGTCACCGCCACAGTGGACGGACCGCTGCTCATCAACGCCGGCACGACTGTGGCGACGACGGCGAGCAGCAGGAAGATCAGCGTGCTGTAGAGGAACGTCTTGTCGCGGACCTTGACCTTGATCTCGCGGGCCGCGACCAGCCTGGTGGCCTGGAACGTGTTCACTGGTTGACCTCTCGGAAGATCTCGGCGAGGGACGGGGTGACCGGGCCGAACGCGCGCACCGGGCCGCGGTCCAGCGCCGCGCGCAGCACCGACTGGTCGTCGGCGGGCGGGTCCACCTCGAACACGGCGCGCGCGCCGTCGAGGTCGACCAGCCGCACGCCGGGCTGGTCGCGCAGCCAACCGGCGTCGCCGTCCACCACGAGCGAGAACCGGGGCAGCGTGTACGCGGCGCGCAGCTCCTCGCGGGCACCGGCGGCCCGGATCGTGCCGCCCGCGATGAGCACCAGGTCGTCGCAGAGCCGCTCCACCACGTCGAGCTGGTGACTGGAGAACAGCACCGGCGCTCCGGCGGCGGCGCGTTCCCGCAGCACGGCGACCACCATGTCGACGGCGAGCGGGTCGAGCCCGGAGAACGGCTCGTCCAGGATCAGCACCTCCGGGTCGTGCACCAGCGCGGCGGCGATCTGCGCCCGCTGCTGGTTACCGAGCGACAGCGTCTCCAGCAGGTCGTCGGCCCGCTCGCCGAGACCGACCCGCTCCAGCAGCGCGTCGGTACGCCGGCGCGCCCCGGCGGCGTCCAGCCCGTACAGGCGGCCGAGGTGGACCACCTGTTCGCGGGGTGTCATCTTCGGGTAGAGGCCGCGTTCCTCGGGCATGTAGCCGAACCGGGCGCGGGCCTCGCGGGTGAGCGGTCGCCCTCGCCATGTCACCTGCCCGGCGTCGGGGGCGAGCACGCCGAGGACGATCCGCATGGTGGTGGTCTTGCCGGCGCCGTTGCCGCCGACGAATCCGGTCATGCGCCCGGCGGTCACGTCGAAGGAGACGTCTTTGAGCACCTGACGGCCGCCGAAGCTGCGGTCGACGCCGTCGAGGCGGAGCACGCTGGTCATGATCCCGACGCTACGGCCGGCCGTCGTTCCCGTCGTCCCACCACGGAGCGATCATCGGGTCCGTCGCACGGCGGACGGGCCTCATCCGCCGGGCCGGACCACCCCGTGCTCGTACGCGAACACCACCGCCTGCACCCGGTCGCGCAGCCCGAGCTTGGCCAGTACGCGGCTGACGTGGGTCTTCACCGTCGCCTCGCCGACGTGCAGCACGTCCGCGATCTCGGCGTTGCTGGCCCCGCGCGCCACCAGTTCCAGCACCTCCCGCTCGCGCGGCGTCAGGTCCGCGGTGGCCGCGTCGTGCCGCGGGTCCGGCGGCACCGCGCCGGGCCGGGCGAACGTGGAGATCACCCGCCGGGTGAGCGCCGGCGCGATCAGTCCCTCGCCGCGCGCCACCACCCGGACCGCCTCGATCAGGTCCTCCGGGGTGCCGTTCTTGAGCAGGAAGCCGCTCGCCCCGGCGCGCAGCGCGGCGAACAGGTAGTCGTCGTGGTCGAACGTGGTGAGGATCAGCACCGCCGGGCCGCCCGGCGTCGCGTCTGCGGTGATCCGGCGGGTGGCCTCCAGCCCGTCGAGCACCGGCATCTCCACGTCCATCAGCACCACGTCCGGACGCAGCGCGGCCGCCATCGACACGGCGCGCTGCCCGTCGGCGGCCTCGCCGACCACCTCGATGTCGTCCTCGACCTCCAGGATCACCCGGAAGCCGGTCCGGACCAGGTGCTGGTCGTCGACGAGCAGCACCCGCACCGGGGCGGTCACGCCGCCCGCCCGGTGGCCTCGACCGGCAGCGGCATGCGGGCCCGGACCCGGAACCCGCCGCCGGGGCGTGGCCCGGCCTCCACCTCACCGCCGTGCGCGGCGACCCGCTCCCGCATGCCGATCAGGCCGAGCCCGGCCCCGGCAGCCGGCACGGCGCCGCGTCCGTCGTCGCTCACGTCGATCTCCAGGTCCCTCGCCAGATAGCGGATCCGCACGTCCAGCGTGGTGGCGTGGGCGTGCTTGACCACGTTCGTCACCGCCTCCTGCACGATCCGGTACGCCGCCTGCGACACCGAGCGCGGCAGCGGCACCGGTTCCCCGTACACCCCGAGGTCGGCCCGCAGGCCGGTCTCCCGGGCCCGGTCGAGGAGCGCGCGGACCTCGTCGATGCCGGCGGTGTCCTCCGGCGCGGTGGCCGCGCCGGCAGTGGCGTCCGGGTCGCGCAGCACGCCGAGCATCCGGCGCAGCTCGTCGACCGAGGTGCGGGCCGTCTCCTCGATCGCGGCGAGGGCGGTACGCGCCTTGTCCCGGTCCCTGTCGAACACGCGCCGGCACGCGGCGGCCTGAACGCCCATCACCGACACGTGGTGGGCGACCACGTCGTGCAGTTCGCGGGCGATGCGGACCCGCTCGCCCATCACCGCTCGCTCGCGCGCCTCGACCTGTGACCGGCGCAGTTGCTCGGCCTGCTCGCGCAGCTCGTGCCGGCGGCGCGCGGCCACCCAGGCGGTCTGCCCGGAGTAGTAGGCGAACCCGAAGAACAGCACGTTGTAGAGCACGCCGTTCACGACGGCGGCGAGCACCGGCGGCACCGGGCCGGCGGCGTCGGCGAAGGAGGCGGCGGTGATCTGGTCGGCCCGCAGCGCGAGGGACAGCGCGAGCCAGCCGAACATCGCCACGATGATGCCGGCCCGCAGCCGCCCGGCCAGCCGCCGGTCGGTGCCCCACGCGCCGAGCGTGAAGAGGGCGGCGAACAGCGCGCCCGACGGGAGCTGGGCGAGCGGGACCGCCCGCGCCTGCCCCGCGACGAAGGCGATCGAGACGAGCACGGCGACGGTGGCGGGCCACCGCCGGCGTACGGCCAGCGGAGCGGTCACCGCCACGGTCCACCAGATCTGCTCGGCGACGCTCGGCGGTGGCCCGAGCAGGAAGGCCCCGGTGCTGTGCGCCAGCGTCAGCTCGAACAGGGCCAGCACGGTGACCGCGAGCCCGACCCAGAGGTCGGCGCGCAACTGCGAGGCTGTGGGAGCCGGCCGGCGCCAGGCGGTGGTGGGTGCGGTGCTCACCGTACGACCATGCCACCGCTGCCGCCGATGCGGTGCCCGGGGCGTAAACGGGTGGGCCGGACGACAGCCGGGACGTAGCCTGCCGGGGTGTTCGTGCCCGATCTGCCGTTACGTACCGAGCGCCTGCTGCTGCGCGCCTTCACCGCCGAGGACCTCGCCGTGGTCCGGGACTACCGGGGCCGCCCGGAGGTGACCCGCTACCTCTACCACGGGCCGTACGACGACGCCGCCGCTCGAGCCGCGATCGACCGGCTGGTCCGGCGGACCGCGCTGCGCGCCCCCGGCGACGTGCTCAACCTGGCGGTGACGCTGGTGGACACCGGGGATTTCCTCGGCGACGTGCTGCTGAGCTGGACCAGCGGGGAGCACCGGCAGGGCGAGATCGGGTACGTGGCGCACCCCGCGCACACCGGCCGCGGGTACGTCACCGAGGCGGCCCGGGAGCTGCTGCGGATCGGCTTCGACGGGCTCGGGCTGCACCGGATCGTGGGCCGGCTGGACGCGCGCAACACCGCGTCGGCCCGGGTGCTGGAACGGCTGGGCATGCGCCGGGAGGCGCACCTGCGGGAGAACGAGTTCGTCAAGGGGGAGTGGACCGACGAGGTGGTCTACGCGCTGCTGGCCCGGGAGTGGCGCGCGGCGGCCTGACTGTCCGCGTACCGAAAGGGCCCGGCACGCCCTCGACGGGGCGTGCCGGGCCGGGCGGGGCGTCAGGCGGCGCGGCGGGCCTTGACCGCGCTGTCGACCACGTCCCAGATCGCGACCAGCACGACCACCGCGCCCGCCACCCGAGCGAACTCGACGGTCCCGCCGTCGCGCAGCCAGGCGAACCGCTCGACCAGCTCCGGGTTGAGCAGCCGGTCGTTGGCGAGCAGCCAGAGCACCGGGGCGGCGAACGCCACGTTGAGCACCGCGTTGACCGCCACCAGCGGCCAGGTCCACCGGCCGGAGCGGTACTTGGCGATCTCCAGGCCGACGGTGGCCAGCAGCACCACGATCAGGGCCGGCAGCCAGAAGCTCCAGAGCGCCGGGTCGAGTGCCGGCAGCCGGGTGCCGTCGTCGGTGGTCCAGCGCTGGAAGTGCTGGCCGACCAGGAGGCCGATGGTGGCGAGCAGGAACACCACGGAGGCGATGCTGTCGGAGTGGCTGATCTGCCGTTCCCGGGTCTCCTCGGGGAGCTGGTCGACGGTCCACTCGGGCAGGCCGAGCGGGGTTCGGGTGCGTTCCAGCACGGCGAACACCAGCGTGACCCAGAACGCGATCTGCACCGCGGTCTGCATCGCGGCCACGACCGCCGTGCCGATCGCCGCGCCCGGCTCGCCGTCGACGAGCGCCTTCGTGACGCCGGAGAGCGCGCCGACGATCGCCGGGATCCAGGTGAGCAGCAGCCGCAGCAGCCGCCACCAGGTCAGGTAGTAGCGCGGGCCGATGAGTTGCAGGGTGCGGTCGCTGTAGCGGGCCGCGAGCTTCTCCGGGTGGCCGAGCTCGGTGAGCACCTCGCGTTCGGCGGAGGCGTGGTCCTGCCCGCCCGAGGTCCGGTCGTCGATCATGTCGGCGATGGAGCCGCGCAGTTCCTCGGCGATCTCGAGGCGGCGCTGCGCGGGCACGGCCCGCATCGTGGCGGCGACGTAACGGTCGGTCAGGGAACTCATCGTTCCGCTCCTTCGATCAGTTCGGTGACGGACGTCCGCACCGCGGTCATGTCGTCGAGCAGGCGGTTCAGGAGGTCCTGGCCGTCGTCGCTGGTCCGGTAGAACTTGCGCGGCCGGCTCTCCTCGGTGTTCCACTCGCTGGTCAGCAGGCCCTGGTCTTCGAGCCGGCGCAGCAGCGGGTAGAGCGTGTTGGCGTCGACCGCGAAGCCGTGCGCGGCCAGCCGTTGCAGCAGGGCGTATCCGTAGTCGGGGCGGCGCAGGGCGACCAGGCTGGCCACTACGACAGTGCCGCGTCGTAGCTCCTGGAGATGGGTCCGGAGGACCTCTTCGCTGACCATGCCCAACACGATAGTGTGTGTCACACAGTATTGTCCAGCCCCGGGTCATCGTGTGACTCGGGCTCCCGTCGGGTGGTCTGGCGCCCGTTCGGCGCCCTCGTGACAAGTTCGGGCGTTCGAGAATGGACGCATTGACACACCCCGCAGTCGCCGTTACTGTTTCGAAAGTCGATCGAGGGTTTTGCTCGCTCGACGACGAAACGGGGGAAAGTGAATATGCTGCAGTGCTGGAGTACGTACGTCCACGGCTGGCGGTCGTGCCGTCGATCGGTCTTATGACCGCGTGTCCTGAACGTGTTCGTTGTCATACGAAGCCCGCTCCGGATCGACGTCGCCGCATTCCTGCACCCTGTCCAGCCTGATCGGGCGCCGACGCGAGTGCAGCCCGCCACCGCGTGACAACAGCGACCGCGCTTCTGATCATTGCCTGTGATCACCGGAAAGCGCGTCGGGCGAATTGAGTCCAGAGTTCCCGGATCGGTGTGACCGACGCATTTCCGGAATTGCTGCACACAAATTCCGCTGGCCCCTGTTCGTCGCTTCCGCCCCTGCGAAATCGGAGGAACTATGAATTCCGCCAAGCGAACCTTCCGTTATCTCGCCGCCATCGGCGCGGCCGGGCTGGTCACCATGTGGGCGTCGCCCGCCCAGGCCCACGAGATGACCGCGTACCAAGGCCTCGACAAGGCCTGGATCTCGGCCGACCACAAGTCGGTCACCGTGCAGGACAAGGAGTGTGACGGCAACCGCGTGTTCGTGGTCGTGAACCTCGTCGGTGGCGGGAGCGCCGGCATCAACGACGAGGACGGGTGCAGCGGGAACACCGGCTACGGCAGCTTCAGCAAGGCCATCGCCAGCTTCTACGTCTGCGAGAACACCGAGGGGTGCGGCACGACCGTGCGGGTGCAGTAGCCCAGCGGCATCCGTCCGGGATCGCGCGTTACCGCGCGGCCCCGGACGGCCCCGGCTTTCGCGCAAGCGGTGATCCGCCCGCGCGGCTCACTGGAGACGCCTCGGGCAGCGGAGATAGGGTGGGCCGTCCGATCCCGCACCACCCATGACCGAGCCGGGGGGCGCCACGCATGGGCGATTCGTTCGCGCATCTGCACGTACACACCGAGTACTCGATGCTGGACGGGGCGGCCCGGCTGAAGGATCTCTTCGCCGAGGTCAGCCGGCAGGGGATGCCGGCGGTGGCGATGACCGACCACGGCAACATGCACGGCGCGAACGACTTCTACAAGCAGGCCATGGCCGCCGGGGTGACCCCCATCCTCGGCATCGAGGCATACGTCGCCCCGGAGTCGCGGTTCCACAAGAAGCGGGTGCGGTGGGGTCGGCCCGAGCAGAAGAGCGACGACGTCTCCGGCAGCGGCGGCTACACCCACAAGACGATCTGGGCCCGCAACAAGACCGGCCTGCACAACCTGTTCACCCTCACCTCCAAGGCGTACACCGACGGGTTCTTCGTCAAGTGGCCGCGGATGGACACCGAGCTGCTCGCCGAGTACTCCGACGGCCTCATGGCGACCACCGGCTGCCCGTCCGGTGAGGTGCAGACTCGACTGCGGCTCGGCCAGGACGCCCAGGCCCTGCAGGCGGCGGGGAAGTACCAGGAAATTTTCGGCAAGGAGAACTACTTCCTGGAGATCATGGACCACGGCCTCGACATCGAGAAGCGGGTCCGCGACGGGCTATTGGAGATCGGCCGCAAGCTCGGCATCCCGCCGGTGGTCACGAACGACTCGCACTACACGCACGAGGCGCAGGCCGAGGCGCACGACGTGCTGCTCTGCGTGCAGACCGGCAGCAACGTCGCCGACCCCAACCGGTTCCGGTTCGGCGGCAGCGGCTACTACATCAAGTCGGCCGACGAGATGCGCGCGGTCGACCAGTCCGACGTCTGGCTGGAGGGCTGCCGCAACACCTTGCTGGTGGCCGAGAAGGTCGACCCGGCCGGCATGTTCACGTTCCACAACCTGATGCCGCGGTTCCCGATCCCCGAGGGCGAGACCGAGGAGTCCTGGTTCCGCAAGGAGACCTTCGCCGGGCTCAAGCGCCGCTTCCCCAACGGCATCCCCGAGGGCCACGTCGTCCAAGCCGAGTACGAGCTGGGCGTCATCATCCAGATGGGCTTCCCGTCGTACTTCCTCGTGGTCGCCGACTTCATCCAGTGGGCCAAGAGCCAGGGCATCGCGGTCGGCCCGGGGCGTGGCTCGGCGGCCGGCTCGCTCGTGGCGTACGCGCTGGGCATCACCGACCTCGACCCGATCCCGCACGGCCTGATCTTCGAGCGGTTCCTCAACCCCGAGCGCGTCTCCATGCCGGATGTCGACATCGACTTCGACGAGCGCCGGCGCGGTGAGGTCATCAAGTACGTGACCGACAAGTGGGGCGAGGACAAGGTCGCGCAGATCGCCACGTTCGGCACGATCAAGGCGAAGGCCGCGATCAAGGACTCGGCCCGGGTGCTCGGCTTCCCGTACGCGGTCGGCGACCGGATCACCAAGGCCATGCCCCCGGCGGTGATGGGCAAGGACATCCCGCTGTCCGGCATCTTCGACCCGAAGCACCCCCGCTACGCCGAGGCGGGCGAGATCCGCGGCCTCTACGAGTCCGACCCGGACGTCAAGAAGGTCATCGAGACCGCCAAGGGCATCGAGGGCCTGATCCGGCAGACCGGTGTGCACGCCGCCGGCGTCATCATGTCCGCCGAGCCGATCATCGAGCACATCCCGCTGATGCGGCGCGACTCCGACGGCGTCATCATCACGCAGTTCGACTACCCGACCTGCGAGTCGCTCGGGCTGCTGAAGATGGACTTCCTCGGCCTGCGGAACCTGACGATCATCGACGACGCGGTGAAGAACATCCAGCTCAACCACGGCCGGGAGCTGGACCTGCTCGGCCTGCCGCTTGATGACAAGCCGGCGTACGAACTGCTGGCCCGCGGTGACACGCTCGGCGTGTTCCAGCTCGACGGCGGGCCGATGCGCTCGCTGCTGCGGCTGATGAAGCCGGACAACTTCGAGGACATCTCCGCCGTCCTGGCGCTCTACCGGCCCGGCCCGATGGGCGTGGACTCGCACACCAACTACGCGCTGCGCAAGAACGGCCTCCAGGAGATCACCCCGATCCACCCGGAGCTGGAGGAGCCGCTACGCGAGATCCTCGCGCCCACGTACGGCCTGATCGTCTACCAGGAGCAGGTGCAGCGGGCCGCGCAGATCCTCGCCGGCTACACGCTCGGCCAGGCCGACCTGCTGCGCCGGGCGATGGGTAAGAAGAAGAAGGAGATCCTCGACAAGGAGTTCATCCCGTTCCGGGACGGCTGCCGCGAGCGCGGCTACTCCGACGAGGCCATCCAGGCCGTGTGGGACGTGCTGGTGCCGTTCGCCGGCTACGCGTTCAACAAGGCCCACTCCGCCGCGTACGGCCTGGTCTCCTACTGGACCGCATACCTCAAGGCGCACTACCCGGCCGAGTACATGGCCGCCTTGCTCACCTCCGTCGGTGACGACAAGGACAAGATGGCCATGTACCTGTCCGAGTGCCGCCGGATGCGCATCCAGGTGCTCCCGCCGGACGTGAACACCTCGGCCGGGCCGTTCACGCCGGTCGGCAAGGAGATCCGCTTCGGTCTCGGCGCGGTACGCAACGTCGGCGCGAACGTGGTCGCCTCGATCATGCGGTGCCGTGAGGAGAAGGGCGACTACACCGACTTCTACGACTTCCTGTCCAAGGTCGACGCCGTGGTCTGCAACAAGAAGACGATCGAATCGCTGATCAAGGCCGGTGCGTTCGACGCGCTCGGCCACCCGCGCAAGGGCCTGCTCGCAGTGCACGCCGACGCCATCGACGCGTACGCCGACGTCAAGCGCAAGGAGGCGGTCGGCCAGTACGACCTGTTCGGCGCCGGCTTCGGCGAGGCGGAGACCGGCGGCACCACCACGGTCATGCCGGTCATCGGCGAGGGGGAGTGGGACAAGCGCGACAAGCTCGCGTTCGAGCGCGAGATGCTCGGCCTGTACGTCTCCGACCACCCGCTGTTCGGCCTGGAACACGTGCTCGGCGCTGCTGCGGACACCACTATCGCCGCGCTGTCCGAGGAGGGCACGGTGCCCGACGGTGCGGTGGTCACCCTGGCCGGCATCCTCTCCGGCGTGCAGCGCCGGGTCACCAAGCAGGGCCGGGCCTGGGCGTCGGCGACGCTGGAAGACCTCGCCGGTGGCGTGGAGACGCTGTTCTTCCCGAACACGTACGAGGTGATCGGGCAGTACATCGCCGAGGACGCCATCGTGGTGGTCAAGGGCCGGGTGGACCGGCGCGACGACACCCCGCGCATCATGGCGATGGACATGTCCATGCCGGACGTCACCAGCAACCCGGCGAACAAGCCGGTCACGCTGACCATCCCGGTGCACAGGTGCACGCCGCCGCTCGTGGAACGGCTCAAGGAGACGCTCGTGCTGCACCCCGGCGACACCGAGGTGCACGTCAAGCTGCTCAACGGCGGCAAGGTCACCACGCTGCGCCTCGGCCCGTTCCGGGTCGCCGCGACCACCGCGCTGATGGGCGACCTCAAGAGCGTGCTCGGCCCGGCCAACGTGAGCTGACCGGGCCGGGCGCGCCTCCGGCGCAGAGAGCTAGACGCGGGTGACGCGGATGGCGTCGGCGATCACGTACCCGGTGCTGCCGGACCACCTGCTGACACCCACCTTGTTGGCGTCACCGGCGGCCAGGGTGAAGGTGCCCAGCGACCGCCACGCACCGCCGTTGGCGCTCTGGTTCACCGAGACCGTCTGGTTGCCGCTGGTGGTCGCGACGATGTACGGCGTGGAGGTGTTGTAACCGGCCACGGCCGGATACCAGACCTCCACCCGGTAGGTGGCGGTCGCCGGGATGTTCACCTTGTACCAGGCGGTGTCGCTGGCCGCGACGGGGTTGGCGTACCGGTAGTCGGCGCCGTAGCGCTGCGCCGAGTACGTCGAGGTGCTCCAGTTGGCGCTCGCGGTGAACCGCCCGGCGGTGGTGTTGTCCACGATCGTCGACCACGCGGTCGGCGGGGGCGTGGTGCCGCCGGTGACGAGCTGCATGTAGTAGGTCCAGTTCCAGTTCGGACCCGGGTCGGTGTGCGTGGCGCCCGGCACCTGGTTGTGCCCGATGATGTTGGTGCGGGTCTTCGGGATGCCGTACTTGTCGCACAGGTACCGGGTCAGCGCCGCCGACGACCGGTACATCGCGTCGGTGTACCAGGAGGCGTTGTCGACGTACCCCTCGTGCTCGATGCCGATCGACTGGGTGTTGTAGGTCCAGTTGCCGGCGTGCCAGGCGATGTCCTTGTCGCGCACCATCTGGGTCACCGCGCCGTCGGAGGAGCGGAGCAGGTAGTGCGCGCTGGTGCCGGCGGCGGCGTTCTGGAACCAGCTGATCGAGCCGGCGTAGCTGCCCTGCATGGTGTGGATGACGATGTAGTTGATCGGGTACGCCGACTCGCGGCTGGAGACCGTGTAGTTGGACGAGTTGGCCGGCACCCAGGCCGCCGGGCCGTAGTCGGTGCTCAGGGTGCCGAAGTCGCCGGTGCCCAGCGGCGCCACGTCGGTGTACCGGCCCCGCTGCGGCGCGACCGGACGGCCGTCCACGCTGACCTCGCCGCCGGCCGTGGTGGCGATGAAGCCCCTGGCGAGCAGGTCGTACACGGAGTCGGCGTACAGCCGGGCGGTGGCCGCGTCCGTCGAGCCGCCGTAGCGGGCGATCGGGCCGTACCACTGGTTGACGTCGTCGCGCTGCGCCGCGGTGAGCCCGGCCTCGTCGGCGTAGGAGCGCAGCACCGCCGCCGCGCCGGCCACGTTCGCCGCGTCCCGGGTACGCAGGTCGGCGCGGTCCAGCCGGGTCCGGCGCGCGGCCTCGTCGAGGGTCCGTACCTTCGGGTTGCTGGTCAGGTGCATCACGCCGTAGCCGCCGGAGACGCTGGGCTCGCCGCCGTGGCCGTCCAGGCGGGTCTCGGCGTAGCCGAGCGCGGCGAGCACGTCGCGCGGCACGTCGGAGTCGGCGGCGGCCCGGTCGAAGGCCGCGGCGAGCGGCTGCGCGCCGTGCGCAGGCGCGGCCTGGGCCGGCTGACCGGTCAGGCCGATCATGAGGATCATGGCGCCGCCGAGCAGGTGGCTCACCCGACGCGAGGGTCTCCGAATCGTCACAGGCACTCCTCGTCCACTACACGGGGCGACGGGGCTCACGTCGCCGGTTCGCCGCACCCTATAGCGTGACGTTCGTCTATGTCGATAGCTTGCATCGACGGGCTCAATGCTGAAGACTTCCTTCAGATGCGGAGCTGCCCCGTACCGTCGCGGTGTTGCCCGGCGGGCCACGGCCGGGCAGTATCGGGCGGATGCCGCCCACCGACCTGCTGCGCGTCCGTGACCTGGTGCCCGACTTCCTGGCCTGCGCCGAGCGGTCCGCGCCGCCGGAACCGTGGTCCTCCCGGTACTTGGCCGGTCATCCGGACGTGGTCCGGGCGCTGCGCCGCGACGGCGACTGGTCCGACGCCGCGGGCGTGGCCGCCACCCTGGACGGGCTCCGCGACCGCGCCGCGGACCTGGCGGCACGAGCCGAGACGGTACGCGCGCTGCTGCCCGGCGGCGTCGCGGCGGTGGCGGACGCGCTGGGCTGGTCCGGCGACGGCGGGCCGGTCGAGTGCGTGGTGCTGGTCGGGCTGAACCAGGCCAACGGCTGGGCCGGCGAGCTGAACGGCAGGTACGCGCTCTTCCTCGCCGTGGAACAGCTCGGGCCGCCGGAGGACCTCGAGCTGCTGGTGCGGCACGAGGCCGCGCACGTGGTGCACGACCGCGGCGCCGCGATCCGCGACTGGCCCGAGTACGGGGTGGCGAACGCCCTGTTCACCGAAGGGCTCGCCACCCAGGTCACGGCGGAGCTGGACCCCGGCCGGCCGGACGAGGAGTACCTCTGGTTCGGCCGCCCCGGCCACCGGCGGTGGCTCGACGAGTGCCGCCGCCGGTGGCCGGAGATCCTGCGCCGGGTCCGCGCCGACCTCGACGCCACGGACGCCGAGCACCACGCCCCGTACTTCCTGATGCGGGACTCGCCGCTGGCCGGTGGCCTGCCGAAGCGTTGCGGCTACCTGGTCGGCCTGACCGCGGTACGACACCTGCGCCGCCACCACACCCTGCAGGACCTGGCCACCTGGCCCCTGCCCCGCGTCCGCACAGAGATCGCCGCCGCCCTGACCGACCTCCCCCCACCACCCTGACCCCCGCCCCTCCGCCCCACCTCGCCTCCCCCCGCCTCACCCCGGCGATCATGAAGTTAGCGGCGGACATATCGGACCGCAGGCACCGCCAACTTCATGATCGGCGGGGCTGGTGCGGTGGCGCGGACACCCGCGCCCCGGTTTACCGCCCCGACCCCCGCGATCTTGCACTTCCCGCCCCGCCCCGCCCCGCCCGCCCCGCCCCCCCCCTGCTCCCCGCTGCGCGATCTTGCAGTTTCGGCCCTGCGATTCGGGGCTTTGCACCATTTGCCGGGGCGGAAAGTGCAAGATCGCCGGGGCCGGGGCCGGGGCCGGGGCCGGGGTCGGGGTCGGGGTCGGGGTCGGGGTGGGGGTGGGCCACGGGGGTGGGATTGGCGGTGTCGGGGTGGGGCGGGGGTGGTTAGCGTCGGTGGCATGGAGCTGGAGCAGGCGCAGAAGTTGTGGCAGCCGGAACCGGGCTGGTTGAACACCGCCACCTACGGGCTGCCGCCCGAGCCGGTGTGGGACGCCGTGCAGCAGGTGCTCGCCGACTGGCGGACCGGGCGGGTGTCGTTCGAGGTGTGGGACGAGTCGGTGGACCGGTCCCGGGCCGCGTTCGCCCGGCTGACCGGTGTGGACGTCGCCGACGTGAGCGTCGGCTCCGCCGTGTCGCAGCTGGTCGCGCCGATCGCGGCGAGCCTGCCGGCGGGCGCGACGGTGGTGGTGCCCGAGAGCGAGTTCACCTCGATCCTGTTCCCCTGGCTGGTGCAGCGGGAGCGGGGCGTGCGGGTCCGCACCGTGCCGCTGGACGGCCTGGTCGACGCGATCGACGCCGACACCGACCTGGTGGCGTTCAGCGTGGTGCAGTCCGCCGACGGCACCGTGACCCCGTACGACGAGATCGTCGCGGCGGCCCGGGCGCACGGCGCCGTCGTGGTGGTCGACGCCACGCAGGCGTGCGGCTGGCTGCCGTTCGCGGCGGACCGCGCGGACGCGGTGGTGGTGGGGGCGTACAAGTGGCTGATGGCGCCGCGCGGCGCGTCCTTCGCCTACCTGGCGCCGGCGCTGCGCGAGCGGATACGCCCGGACGCGGCCGGGTGGTACGCCGGCCGGGACCCGCACGCCTCCTACTACGGGACGCCGCTGCGCCTGGCCGAGGACGCCCGGCGGTTCGACATCTCCCCGTCCTGGCTGTGCTACGTCGGGGCGGCGCCGGCGCTGGAGCTGCTCGCCGACCTCGACCCGGAGGCGGTGCGCGCGTACGACGTGGGGCTGGCCAACCGGTTCCTGACCGGGCTGGGCCGGCCGCCGGGCGACAGCGCGATCGTCAGCGTGGACGTGCCGGACGCGCAGGAGCGGCTGGCCCGCGCCGGGGTGCGCGCGGCGGTCCGGGCGGGCCGGGTCCGCGCCTCGTTCCACCTCTACACGACCGAGGAGGACGTGGACCGGGCGGTCGAGGCGCTGACCGGCTGACCGCTCCGCTCAGGCCAGGTGGCCGCCGATCTTCGTGTAGCCGCGCAGCAGATCCCGGGAGATGATCAGCCGCTGCATCTCGTCGGTGCCCTCGAAGATCCGGTACAGCCGGACCTGCCGGTACCAGCGTTCGATCGGCAGTTCCCGGGTGTAGCCCATGCCGCCGTGGATCTGCAGCGCCCGGTCCACCACCCGGTTGACCATGCCGGCGCCGTAGAGCTTGCCCATCGAGGAGGCGTGCCGGGGGTCGAGGCCCTGGTCGACCGTCCAGGCGGCGCGCAGGATGAGCCAGCGGGCCGCCTCCAGCTCGGTCTCCGAGTCGGCGATCATCCACTGGATGGCCTGGTTGGTGGCGATCGGCGCGCCGAACGTCTCCCGCGTGTTGGCGTGGTCGATCGCCATCTGCAGGACTCGTTCGGCGATGCCGACGGCGTGCGACGGGATGGTGTAGCGGCCCTTGCCGATCCACTCCATGCCGAGCGTGAAGCCCTGCCCGATCTCGCCGAGGATGTTGCGGTGCGGCACCCGTACGCCGTCGAAGATCAGCGAGGCGGGGCCGCCCTCGCCCATGGTCTGGATGAACTCCGAGCGCCAGCCCATCGCGCGGTCCACCAGGAACGCGGTGGCGCCGCCGCGGCGGGCGCCCTTCTCCGGGTCGGTCACCGCGACCACGATGGCGAAGTCGGCGTCGTTGCCGTTGGTGATGAACGTCTTCTCGCCGTCGAGGACCCAGTCGTCGCCGTCGCGACGGGCGCGCAGCTTGATGTTCGCCGCGTCGGAGCCCGCGCCGGGCTCGGTGATGGCGAAGCAGGAGATCCGTTCCCCCTCGATGGTGGGGATCAGGAACTCGCGCTTCTGCTCCTCGGTGGCGTGGAACAGGATGTTGTCGGCCTCGCCGCCGAAGCGGAACGGCACGAAGCTGCGGCCCAGCTCGGTCCAGATCAGCGACTGCATGACCGCCGGCAGGGCCATCCCGCCGTACTCCTCCGGCGTGGCCAGCCCCCAGAAGCCGAACTTCTTCGCCTTGAGCTGGAGTTCGCGCAGCTCGGAGCGGTCCAGGCCGGGCTGGTGGGCGCGCTCGCGGCGCAGCACCTCCGCCTCCAGCGGCATCACCTCACGGGTGACGAACGTGCGAACGGTGTCCCGGATCGCGCGTTCCTCGTCGGACAGTGCGAAGTCCACGGTTCCCCCTCAGGTCGACTGCCTCTAAACTAGCGATGTAAGTTTTACCGCGTCCAGACCCGATGTCGAAGGGAGGATGATGACCAGGTGCCCCGACCCCGACAGGCCCTGCTCACCCGCGACCGGATCGTCGAGACCGCGCTGGCGCTGATCGACGCCGACGGGCTGGACGCGCTCTCGACCCGGCGACTCGCCGCCGCGCTCGGCGTCCGCGGCCCGTCGCTCTACAACCACTTCGCCACCAAGGAGGAGATCCTCGACGCGGTGGCCGACGGCGTCGCGGCGACAGTCGACATCAGCGTCTTCGACGAGTACGAGTGGCTCGACGCGCTCGGCCGCTGGGCGCGCTCGTACCGCGCCGCGCTGGCCGCGCACCCGAACATCGTGCCGTACCTGGCGCAGGGGCCGGGCCGCCGTCCGGCCGCGCTCGCCATGGCCGACGCGGTCTACGGCGCGCTGGTCCGGGCCGGCTGGCCGCCCGCGCGCGCCACCCACATCGGCGCCGCGATGCGCTACTTCGTGGCCGGGTCCGCACTCGGCTCGTTCGCCCGCGGCTTCGTCGAGGACCCCTCGCTCTATGCCGCGCACCCGCACCTCAACCAGGCGCACCGGCTCGCCGGCCACCAGCGCAGCGTGGACGAGGGCGCGTTCGCGCTCGGCCTGGACGCGCTGCTGCACGGGCTCGCCGCCGAGTACGCCGCCACCGTCGCCCCGCTGGAACGGGTCGGCCGTCCGGAGTAGCGTCAAAACTCCCACCGCTAGTTTCCGCCGCCCCCGAAGGACGCCATGGATCTCGCCGCCGCCCCTCCCGCCCTGCTGACGCGCCGCCACCTGTACGTCGCCGGTGACTGGGCCGACCCGACCTCGGGCGACACCGTCCCGGTGGAGAACCCCGCCACCGGCAGCGTCGTCGGCGAGGTGCCCGCCGGCACACCGGCCGACGTGGACCGCGCGGTCGCCGCCGCCCGCGCCGCGTTCCCCGGCTGGGCCGCCACCGCCCCCGAGCAGCGGGCCGCGCACCTGGACCGGCTGCACACCGCGCTCGCCGCCCGCGCCGACGAGATCGCCCGCACCGTGGCGACCGAACTGGGCACCCCGCTCAAGCTCGCCACCCGCGTCCAGACCGGCCTGCCGCTGACAGTGCTGCGGAGCATGGTCGACCTGGCCGCCCGCCCGGCCACCGAGCACACGGTCGGCAACTCCCTCATCGTCCGGGAGCCGGTCGGCGTGGTCGGCGCGATCACCCCGTGGAACTACCCGCTGCACCAGGTGGTCGCCAAGGTCGCGCCCGCACTCGCCGCCGGGTGCACGGTGGTGCTCAAGCCCAGCGAGCTGACGCCGCTCACCGCGTACCTGCTGTTCGACGCGATCACCGACGCCGGCCTGCCGCCCGGCGTGGTGAACCTGGTGCCCGGCACCGGCCCGGTGGTCGGCGAGGCGCTCGCCGCGCACCCCGACGTCGACCTGGTCTCGTTCACCGGCTCCACCGCCACCGGCCGCCGCATCGCCCACCTGGCCGCCGAGCGGATCGCCCGGGTGTCGCTGGAACTCGGCGGCAAGTCGGCGAACGTCGTCCTGGCCGACGCCGACCTGCCCACCGCGGTCAAGGTCGGCGTCGGCAACGCGCTGCTCAACTCCGGGCAGACCTGCACCGCCTGGACCCGGATGCTCGTGCACCGCGACCGCTACGCCGAGGCGCTGGACCTGGTCGCGGCGGCGGTGGCCGGCTACCGGCTCGGCGACCCCTTCGACCCGGGCACCCGGCTCGGCCCGCTGGCCTCCGCCGCGCAGGCCCAGCGGGTACGCGACCACGTGGACCGCGCGCTCGCCGACGGCGCCCGGCTCGTCGCCGGTGGCCCGGACGCGCCACTGCCGCCGCGGGGTCACTTCGTGGCGCCCACCGTCTTCGCCGACGTCCACCCGGACAGCGCCCTGGCCCAGGAGGAGGTGTTCGGTCCGGTGCTCGCGGTCATCCCGTTCGCCGACACCGACGAGGCGGTCGCCATCGCCAACAACTCCCGGTACGGGCTGGCCGGCGCGGTCTGGTCCGCCGACTCCGACGCGGCGCTGGCGGTGGCCCGGCGGATGCGTACCGGCCAGGTGGACGTCAACGGCGGCGCGTTCAACCCGCTCGCCCCGTTCGGCGGCTACAAGCAGTCCGGCCTCGGCCGGGAACTCGGCGCGTACGGCGTGAAGGAGTTCACCGAGCTGAAGGCGATCCAGCGATGAGGGCGCTCGTGGTGCGCGGCCGGGGCGAGACACCGGCGGTCGAGGACGTACGCCTGCCCGCGCCCGGCCCGGGTGAGCTGCGGGTCCGCATCCGCGCCGCCGGCATCTGCCACTCCGACCTGGCCATGGTGGACGGCACGCTGGCGCCCGCGTACCCGCTGGTGCTCGGTCACGAGGCGACCGGCGTGGTGGCCGAGGCCGGGCCCGGCACCACGATCGCGGTCGGCACGCCTGTGGTGCTGAACTGGGCGCCCGCCTGCCGGGACTGCTGGCACTGCCGGCACGGCGAGCCGTGGCTCTGCGCGGCCAACCCCAACCCGTCCACGCCACGGGGCGAGACGGCCGCCGGCGAGCCGCTGGAGGTCACACTCGGGCTCGGCGCGCTCGCCGAGGAGGTGGTGGTGCCGCAGCGCGCCGCCGTACCGGTGCCCGCCGGACTGCCGCCGGAGCAGGCAGCGGTGCTGGGCTGCGCGGTGCTCACCGGCGTCGGCGCGGTCCGCAACACCGCGCGGGTCGTACCCGGCGAGTCGGTCGCGGTGATCGGGCTCGGCGGGGTGGGCCTGGCCGTGCTGACCGCCGCGCGGCGGGCCGGCGCGTCGCCGATCCTCGCCGTGGACGTGGTGGAGGCCAAGCGGGATCTCGCACTCGCCGCCGGGGCCACCGACTTCCTGCGCTCCGACGACCGGCTGGGCAAGGAGATCCGGGCCCGCACCGACGGGCGCGGCGTGGACCACGCGTTCGAGTGCGTCGGCCGGTCCGCCACCATCCGCGCCGCCTGGCGGGCGACGCGGCGCGGGGGAGCGGTCACCGTGGTCGGCATGGGCGCCCGCGACGACATGCTCAGCCTTTCCGCGCTGGACATCTTCCACTCCGCGCGGACGCTGCGCTCCTCGGTGTACGGCTCGACCGACCCGGACCGGGAGGTGCCGGAACTGGCCGTCGCGCTCGCCGCCGGTGACCTGGACCTGGGCCCGCTGGTGAGCGGCACGGTGCCGCTGACCGAGGCGCCCGCGGCGCTGGAACGGCTGGCCCGCGGCGAGGGTGCCCGCTGGGTGGTCACGTTCCCCGAATGACCCTCCGGTACGGCGCTCGTCGCCCCGTGGCCGCGGCGGAGCCCGTCCCGGCGGAGCGCGAGCCGGTGTGATCCGGCCCACCGGCCCGGTGCCGGGATCGCATCCGAGCCGGACCGGTCCGGTCCGAGCGCATCCAAACCGTGCCGTCGGGCCGAACCCCGGGTAGTGACCGTCTACCCGGGAGGTGCTTCTGGTGGTGACCGAGGCGATGCCCGGCGACGCCGTCGAGGACATCCGCAAGCACCTCACGCTCGCCGCGGAGGACCTGGACGGCAATCGGGTCGCCGCGCTCGTCGTCGAGGCCGCGGGACGGTGGGGCGTGACGGCGGTGTGGGAGCGGGTCTGCGCGCCGATGCTGGCCGCGCTTCCGGGGCACAGCGCCGTCGAGGTGGCGGTGGAGCACGCCTTCTCCGAGGGGATCCGGTCCGGCCTGGACGCACTGGTGCGCGAGCCGGGGCGGACGTCGCCGGGCGGCGGCATCCTGCTCGCCGCGGCGGAACAGGAACTGCACTGTCTCGGCCTGCACGCGCTCGCCGCCGCGCTGCGGGAGGCGGACCTGGGCAGCCTGCTCCTGGGCGCCGCCCTGCCCTGGCCGGCGCTGGCCAGCGCCGTGCGCCGCAGCCGGCCGCACACGGTGGTGGTGTGGTCGCAGACCCCGGTGACCGGCCGGGCGTACCGGATGGCCCGGTTCGCGCGGGAGTTCCCGTCGGTGTGGGTGCACAGCGCCGGACCGGGCTGGATCATGCCACCGGACGGGCACCTGACGACCCTGTCCGACGCGCTGCGCACCTGCCGCGCCGCGGCCGGGCGCCGCGCCGCCGGAGCTAGCTAGGCGGACGGGCCGGCGCGGAAGCCGTGCAGCAACGTGGCGACGGCGGCCTCCGGGTCGACGTCGTCGTCCGGGGCGGCGAGCTGGTTGCTCAGCAGTCCGTCGACGAGCGCGAGCAGCATCCGGAAGTGGGCCGGCGGATCGGTCGAGCCGAGCGTGGCGAGCAGCGGCTCCCCCCAGCCGGCCAGCCGCGCCCGGGCGGCCTCGATCGCCGGGCGCAGGTCGGGCCGCACGGCCGCCTCGACGAACAACGCGTACCGGGCGAGCGTGACCACCCGCTGCCGGTCGGTGAACTCCCGGACCAGCCGGCCGACCACTGCGGCGAACGCGGTGACGTCGCCCGGCGGCAGGTCCGCGGCGAGCCGTTGCCAGGCCGCCGTCTCCACCTCCACCAGCCGGTCGAAGACGCCGGTGACCAGCGCCTCCCGGGTGCGGAACCGGTTGGAGGCGGAGCCCTCGGGCAGGCCCGCCTCGGCGTCCACGGCCCGGTGGGTCAGCTGTCGCGGCCCGCCGGTGCCGAGCACCCGGATGGCGGCGTCGAGCAGGAGTCGCCGGCGATCGGTCACCCGGCCAGACTACAGGCGTAGTGCGGCTGACTACATCTGTAGTACGGTGACGGCATGGGCGGACGGGCGGTGGTGGTCGGGGGCGGGATAGGCGGGCTCGCGGCGGGCATCGGCCTGCGGGCGGCGGGCTGGGAGGTGACCGTCCTGGAGCGGTCGGCCGCACTGCCGCAGACCGGTACCGGGCTCGGCATCTGGCCCGCTGCGATGCGCGCCCTGGACGCCCTGGGCGTCGGCGACGAGGTGCGCCGCCGGGGCAGCCGTCAGGCCGGCGGGTCGATCCGGCGCCCCGACGGCAGCCGGATCGCCACCATCGACGTCGACCGGATGGAGCGCCGGCACGGCGAGCCGGTGCACCTGGTCACCCGGCCGGTGCTGCTCGCCGTCCTGGCCGGCGCGCTGCCCGGACCGGCGCTGCGCCTCGGTGCCCCGGTGACCGATCCGGGGTCGCTGCGCGACGCGTACGACCTGGTGGTCGGCGCGGACGGGATCAACAGCGTGGTGCGCGCGCAGATGTACGGGCGGCGGTACCCGCTGCGGTACGCGGGCGCGGTGGCCTGGCGCGGCGTGGTCGACCTGGATCTGGCCGAGGGCGGCGAGACCTGGGGCCGGGGGCGCAAGTTCGGGCTGACCCCGGCCGGGCCGGGCCGCACCAACTGGTACGCCGCGGTGCGGCTGCCCGAGGGGCACCCGGCGCCGCCGGACGACCGCGCCGAGCTGCGCCGACTCTTCGGCGACTGGCATCCGCCGGTGCCGCGGGTACTCGACGCGCTCACCCCGGACGGCATCCTGCGGCACGAGATCCACGACCTCACGCCGCTGCCGTCGTACGTGGCCGGCCGGACCGCGCTGCTCGGCGACGCCGCGCACGCGATGACCCCGGACCTCGGGCAGGGCGCCTGCCAGGCACTGATCGACGCGGTCGCGCTCGCCGCCTGCGTACGCGAAGCAGGCGACCTGCCGGCCGCGCTGCGCACGTACGACGGGAGGCGCCGGCGGCCGACGCAGCGGATCGCGGCCGGCGCGCGGTGGGCGGGGCGGCTGTCCGGCGTGCGC
>NZ_JBXUOV010000049.1:0-35959 GCF_057196585.1 Micromonospora sp. ATLC20 | reverse complement strand
CCTCAAGCGCTACATCGTCCGCGAGGTCCACACCGCCCTCCTCGCTGACTTCACCACCCTCAACACCCCTTGACTTCTATAGGAGCATCCCTCCGCTCCGGCCTCGTTGATCATGAAGTTGGCGGCGACAAAACGGACGTCGATCGCCGCTAACCTCATGATCGACGGAGGAGGGGGACGGTCAGGGCTTGAGCCAGCGGCGTACCTTGCGGTGTCTTGAGCGGTCGCGGGCCCGCAAGACGGCCGGGCGGTCGTGGCCGGCGGCCTCGGCCTGCCTCGCGTGCAGCAGACCGTAGGTGAACGTGTTCTCGCCGTCGGCGTACGCCTGGAGCGCCTGCCGTCGCAGCACCTCCCGGGTGACCACCGAGTCCTGGTGGGTGCCGAGCAGGTCCTGGAGCGCCTTGAACCGCTTCACCAGGCGAGCGGCCCGCTTGCCGGCGGCCGGCTCGCGCACCTCCACCGCGTAGCGGGCGGCCTTGAGCTTCTTGCGCGCCTCGTGCAGCGCGGCGTCCCCGTCCGGCCCGGTGGTGGCGAGCGCCCGGTCCAGCCGTGTGTCGGCGCGGCGTACCGCCTTGCGGATCCGGCGGTCCGTCCAGCGCCGGCCGACGTCGGCGGGCGGGGCGTCGGCCAGCCGGTCCAGGCGGGCCAGCAGGGCGGGGTAGCGGTCGGAGTCCAGCGCGGACCGCAGCGCGATGGTCGCCTCGGCCAGGTCGGCGGCGAACCGTTCGCCGATCCGCGCCGCGACCGGGCCGAGCACCAGCTCGTCCGGCAGTTCGTGCACCGCCTCGGTGAGCCGGGCGGCCATCACCTGGGTGTCGCGGACCCGGCCCAGCTCGCCGCCGAGCCGGCGCAGCTCGGCCCGGACCGCCTCGCTCTCCCGGCGGTCCCACAACCCCCGGAAGGTACGCAGCGTCGCCCGCAACCGGCGGGTCGCCACGCGCATGTCGTGGATCGCGTCCTCGTCCCCCTGGTACGCGGCCGCGTGGTTGCCGACGATCGCGTCCCGCTGTGCCCTGACGTACGCGAGGACCGGTCCCGCCGGACCGTCCGGTTCCCGGTCGTCGAAGCGCTCGATCCGGCCGGCGACGGCCCGGTGCGACTTGCTGACCGCCACCTCGCGGGCTCCTGCCGCGCGCAGCCGCTCCCCGAGGGCGTCGAGCAGCGCCTCGTCGCCCTCGACCAGCTCGATCTCGATCTCGTGCCAGGTCCGCGCGGTGCCGTCCACCAGGTCCTCGGACCGGACGTCGTCCTCGGCCACCTCGGCCAGCACCCGGCCGTCCGCGTCGAGCAGCCGGTGCTCCCGGCGGCGGTTGACGACCCGGGCCGCCGGAGCGACAGGGCGACCGCGCGACGCGCCCCGGATCAGCGCGACCAGCTCGGGCGGCGGGCCGTCGTCGGACGCCCCGGCCGGGAACTGGTGCTCCACCCGGGCGCCACCCACAGCGCCCACCTTGAGGTGCCAGCCCGCGTCGTGCCCGCCGGTACGCCGACGCAGCGCGTGCCCGCTGCGCAGCAGGAGCAGGTCGTCGGTGTCCCAGTAGACGGCGTCCAGATCCGAGACGGTGGCGTCGGACATGGTCACGACGCCACCGCACCCGGTCAGGTCGGGCAGCCGGAAACCCTCGTCGCCGGAGTACTTGCGCTCACGTTCCACGACGGTCGCCATGCGGCCTCCCGTACCCGGCCCGCGCACCGGCGAACCGGTCTCAGCTCAGTCGTTCGAGCACCATCGCCATGCCCTGGCCACCGCCGACGCACATGGTCTCCAGGCCGATGGTCTTGTCGTGCCACTCCAGCGCGTTCAGCAGCGTGCCGGTGATCCGGGCGCCGGTCATGCCGAACGGGTGGCCGACGGCGATCGCGCCACCGGCGACGTTCAGCTTCTCCTCCGCGATGCCGAGCTGCCGGTACGAGGGGATCACCTGGGCGGCGAACGCCTCGTTGATCTCGACCAGGTCGACGTCGTCGATGGTCATGCCGGCCCGCTTGAGCGCCTGCTTCGACGCCTCGACCGGGCCCAGGCCCATGATCTCGGGGGAGAGCGCTGTGACACCGGTGGAGACGATCCGGGCCAGCGGGGTGAGCCCCAGCTCGGACGCGCGCTGGGCGCTCATGATCACCACGGCGGCGGCGCCGTCGTTGAGCGGGCAGCAGTTGCCGGCGGTGATCCGGCCGTCCGGGCGGAACACCGGCTTCAGGCCGGCCACCGCCTCCAGCGTCACCCCGGCACGCGGGCCGTCGTCGGTGCTGACCACCGTGCCGTCCGGCGTGGTGACCGGGGTGATCTCGCGGGCCCAGAAGCCGTCGGCGATCGCCTTCTCGGCGAGGTTCTGGCTGCGGACGCCGAACGCGTCCATGTCCTCGCGGGTCACGTCGTACGCCTGGGCCAGGTTCTCGGCGGTCTGCCCCATGGCGAGGTAGATGTCCGGGAGCTGCCCGGCCTCGCGCGGGTCGGTCCATACCTCGGCACCGCCCTGGGCGCGGGCCGCGGAACGCTCCCGAGCCTCGGCGAAGCGGGGGTTCTCCCAGCCGCCGCCGACGAGCGCCTGCGCCTCCGGCGGCAGCGTGTCCGAGTTGCCCCGGGCATACCGGGACACCATCTCCACGCCGGCGGAGATGAACACGTCACCCTCGCCGGCCCGGATCGCGTGCATCGCCATCCGGGTGGTCTGGAGCGAGGACGCGCAGTAGCGGGTCAGCGTGGCACCGGGCAGGCCGTCGAGGCCCATCAGGGTGGCGACCACCCGGGCCATGTTGAAGCCCTGCTCACCGCCGGGCAGACCGCACCCGAGGTAGAGGTCGTCGATGGTGGTGGGATCGAGCGCCGGGACCTTGTCGAGGACGGCCTGGACGATGGTGGCGGCGAGGTCGTCCGGGCGGACCTCGCGGAGGGAACCCTTGAACGCGCGGCCGATGGGGGACCGGGCGGTGGCGACGATGACGGCGTCGCGGGGCGACTCAATCGGCATGAGCCAACGTTAACGCGCGAGTAACATGCCCGGGAAGCCGCACGGCGGGCGGGAAATGTCACCCCGTGGGCGGTCGCCGGTGATGCCGGAACGCGACGGCAGCGGCCGCCTCGACCGCCGGGAGCAGGGCGTGCGCCCAGACCCGGTACCCGTCGGCCGACGGGTGGAAGCCGTCGTGGCAGAGCGTGCCCGCGTCCGCGCGGAACACCGGACCGGTCTCGGTGCCCAGGTCGACGACGGTGCCGCCGGCGTCCAGCACGGCCGCCGTCTGGGCCCGCGCCATCCGCCGCCCGGACCAGCCGAGCACCTGGCGCAGCGGTGCGGCGACCGCGCGTACCGCGCCGAGATCGGGGCACGTGCCCACCACCACCTCGACGTGGGCCTCCCGCAGACGGCGTACCGCCGAGCCGAGATAGGCCGCCGCGTCGCCGGGCCGGGACATCGCGGTGGCGTCGTTCGCCCCGATCAGCACGACCGCCACGTCCGGCCGCTCACCGAGCAGCGCCCGGGCCACCTGGGTCGCCAGGTCGGTGGCGCGCGAGCCGGAGACCCCGACGCTGGACAGCTGCACCCGGCGGCCGGTCGGCCCCTCGGCGAGCAGGTTGGCGAGCTGACCGCCGATGGTGTCCTCGAACCGGTCGACGCCCACGCCGAGCGCCGACGAGTCACCCAGCAGCACCAGCCGCAGCGGCGGCGCGTCGGCGCGGCCGACCGTCGCGCGCAGCACCAGGCCCAGCTCGGGCTGGGCGTACTCGCGGGTCCGGGCGGCGATGGCCTGGCCGGCCAGGACCGCCGCGCCGCCCACCGTGCCGGCCAGCAGCGACAGGGCCGCGGCCCGGCCCCACCGGGCCACCTCACCGCGCTCGCTCATGACAGCACTCCGCTTCGCTCGCTGCGCTCGCTCATGCCGTTCCCTCCAGCGTTGCCGAGTCGGCGGCGCTGCCGGTCGGTGGCACCGCGCCGACGCCGAAGAAGGCCCGCCGGCGAAGCTGCGCCCACCGCCCGCCCGGCCCGCGGTCGCGACCCCGGAACTGGGCGCCGCTGACCTCCGTGCCGGCGTGCCGGACCGCCTGGTGGGCGGCCTCCGGGAGCGACCGTACGCCTTCCACGCCGGGCAGGACAGGCCTGCGTTCCGGGACCGCGCCCAACGCGGACAGCACGGTGGGCAGCAACGCCGCCGCGGCTATCGCGTACCCCTCGGCTGAGGGGTGGAACCGGTCCCAGGCGAACATCCGCCCGGGGTCGGCGGCGAAGCGCGGCCCGAGCATGTCGCCGAGCGAGACGGCACGGCCGCCGGCCTCGACCACGCCCACCGTCTGCGCGGCGGCGAGCTGGCGGCTCCACCGCCGGGCCAGCCAGCGCAGCGGCGGCTGGATCGGCCGGATGGTGCCCAGGTCGGGGCAGGTGCCGACGACCACCTCACAGCCGGCCGCCCGGAGCGTGCGGACCGCGTCGACCAGGTGTCGCACCGCTACCGAGAACGGTGAGCGGTTGGTGACGTCGTTGCCGCCGACCAGGATCACCGCGACGTCCGGCTCGACCTCCAGGGCGGACTCGACCTGCGGCTTCAGCCCGGACGACAACGCGCCGACCACGGCGAACCGGTGCAGCCGGACCGGCCGGTGCAGGCGGCGGGACAGCCCGGTGGCCAGCAGTGAGCCCGGTGTCTCCCGGCGCCTGTGCACGCCGTATCCGGCCGCTGAGGAGTCGCCGAGGATGACCATCGTGATCGGCGGGCCGGGCAGTCTCGCGCCGTACACACCGTCGCAGCGCGGCGGCGGGGCCTGCGCCATCGGGATGGTGCGGCGGGCCTGCCGGGCCTGGCCGAGCAGCACCCCACCGGTGGCGGCGGTGGCCGCCACCGTGGCGCCCGTGCCGATCGCCGCGAGGCGGGCGATCTGCCGGGCGCGCTGCCGGCGGACCGGCGCGACGGAACCAGCGTCCCCCATGAACCGACAGTATCGCGCCGGTACGACCACTGCTGTCCTTGATCGGATGGCTGGGCGGTGCCCGGATTGGGTACCGACGGGGGCAGCGGACATGGACTTGCCATCGGGCCGCACCATGGTCGAGCGGAGAGGGGCGACATCATGGGGAAGACGTTGAAGCGCAGCGCCGCGTTCGCGGCGCTGGCCCGGGCGCTGGCGGCCGGTACGCGGGGCGGGCCGTCGCTCGGGGCACGGCTGGCGGCGCTGCCGCGGATGATCCGCGCGACCACCCGTGGCGAGTACGACGGCGGCCTGCGCCTGGCGCTGATGGCCGGGGCGACGGCGTACATCGTCTCACCGATCGACCTGCTGCCGGAGATCCCGCTGGCGATCTTCGGGCTGGCCGACGACGCGGTCATGGTCACCTGGCTGGCCGGCAGCGTGCTCGCCGAGACCGAGCGGTTCCTGGAGTGGGAGGCACGTCGCAGCTCCGTCATCCCCGGGCATGTGGTGCCCTGACGGCACGTACGCTGGTCGGCGAACTGACCGCTGACCGACCGCCCCACGACGGCGGCGCGACGAAGGGCACAACGAGGTGCAGTACTACGACAACGTCGTCGAGCTGATCGGCAACACCCCGCTGGTACGCCTGCGCAACGTCACCGAGGGCATCCAGGCCACCGTGCTGGCGAAGGTGGAGTACGTGAACCCGGGCGGCTCGGTCAAGGACCGGATCGCGCTGCGCATGGTGGAGGACGCCGAGAAGGCGGGCATCCTGGGGCCGGGCGGCACGATCGTGGAGCCGACCAGCGGCAACACCGGCGTCGGGCTGGCCCTGGTGGCCCAGCTCCGGGGCTACCGCTGCGTCTTCGTCTGCCCGGACAAGGTCAGCCAGGACAAGCAGGACGTGCTGCGCGCGTACGGCGCCGAGGTGGTGGTCTGCCCGACCGCCGTCGCGCCGGAGGACCCGCGTTCCTACTACAACGTCTCCGACCGGCTGGCCCGGGAGATCCCCGGCGCGTGGAAGCCCAACCAGTACAGCAACCCGGCCAACCCGCGCTCGCACTACGAGACCACCGGCCCGGAGCTGTGGCGGCAGACCGAGGGCAGGATCACCCACTTCGTCGCGGGCGTCGGCACCGGCGGCACCATCTCCGGCATCGGCCGCTACCTCAAGGAGGCGTCCGAGGGCCGGGTCAAGGTGATCGGCGCGGACCCGGAGGGCTCGGTCTACTCCGGCGGCACCGGGCGGCCGTACCTGGTCGAGGGCGTCGGTGAGGACTTCTGGCCGGAGACGTACGACCGGGGGATCGCCGACGAGATCGTCGAGGTGTCGGACAAGGAGTCCTTCGAGATGACCCGCCGGCTGGCCCGCGAGGAGGGGCTGCTGGTCGGCGGCTCCTGCGGCATGGCCGTGGTGGGCGCGCTGGAGGTGGCCCGCAAGGCCGGCCCGGACGACGTGATCGTGGTGCTGCTGCCGGACGGCGGCCGGGGCTACCTGTCGAAGATCTTCAACGACAAGTGGATGGCCCGGTACGGCTTCCTGGACGACTCGGGCACCGAGCCGACGGTCGCCGACGCGCTCGCCGGCAAGCCCGGCGGTCTGCCCGAGCTGGTGCACGTGCACCCGACCGAGACGGTCCGCGACGCGATCGACTACATGCGCGAGTACGGCGTCTCCCAGCTCCCGGTGCTCAAGGCCGAGCCGCCGGTGGTGACCGGTGAGGTGGCCGGTTCGATCGCCGAGAAGGACCTGCTCGACGCGCTGTTCACCGGCCAGGCCCACCTGCACGACACGATCGAGCGGCACATGGGCGAGCCGCTGCCGATGATCGGCGGCGGCCAGCCGGTGAGCGAGGCGGTCGGGCTGCTGGAGAAGGCGGACGCGGCGCTGGTGCTGGTCGACGGCAAGCCCAAGGGCGTGCTGACCCGCCAGGACCTGCTCGCCCACCTGGGCGCCCGCTGACCCTGCTTGAAGGAAGGGCCCCCTATTAACACCCCGGTGTTAATAGGGGGCCCTTCCTCTACCGGAGGCGTTAAGAAGGGGCCCTTCCTTACAAGCGGCGGGCGTAGCGGAGCTGGGGGACGAGCACCGCGCCGATGTGCTCGTCCCGCTCATCGCCGGCGGCGGTCCAGCCGCCGCGCTCGTAGAACCGGCGCGCGGCGGCGTTGTCCCGCAGCACCCACAGCACCGCGCGCGTCCATCCCCGGGCCCGCATCGCGTCCAGCGCGTCCACCATCAGCGCCCGGCCGGTGCCCCGGCCCCGCTCGGACGGCTCCAGGTGGATCGCGTTGAGCAGCCCGGTCGCTGGGTCGCCCTCGTCGTCGGGCCCGAGGTAGCTGAAGCCCACCAGCCGCCCGTCCCGCTCGGCCACCGTCATCCGGTGGTCGGCGCCCTCCCAGGTCAGCCGCTCCACCCAGTAGCGGCCCATCGCCTCGGGCGTCGGGTCGGCCAGCGCCTCAGGCGGCAGGAACGACGAGTACGCCGCCACCCGTGAACGCTGGTGCAGGGCGCCGACCGCCATCAGGTCAGCCTCGGTCGCGGAACGTAGGGAGATCGTCACCCGGGCGACGGTACCCGCCGGGGCGGCACCTGTACCGTCTGAAGATCCTCGGCGATCACCAGATCACCGGAGAAGTGCTCGCGGGCCTCGTCGTGGAAGCGGCGCGGGTCGGCGTACCGCTGGGAGAAGTGGGTGAGCACGAGCGTCCGTACCCCCGACTCGGCCGCCACCCGCGCGGCCTGGCCGGCGGTGAGGTGGCCGACCTCGGCGGCGAGTGCCGCCTCCGACTCCAGGAACGTCGACTCGATCACCAGCAGGTCGGCGTGCTCGGCCAGCGCGTACACGCCGTCGCAGAGCCCGGTGTCCATCACGAACGCGAACCGCTGCCCCGGGCGGGTCACGCTCACCTCGTCCCGGGTCACGCGGCGCCCGTCGCGGTCCAGGTGGCCGTCGCGCAGCAGCTGCCCCACGTCCGGACCGGCGATGCCGTACGCGGCCAGCCGCTCCGGCAGCATCCGGCAGCCGTCCGGCTCGACCAGCCGGTACCCGTACGTCTCGATCGGGTGCCGCAGCCGGCGGGCCTCCAGCGTGCCGACGCCCAGCGTGATCCGCTGCCCGTCGGTGTCGATCGGCTCGACTGCCAGTTCGGCGGTCTCGTAGAAGCTGGACGCGTGGCGCAGCCGGGCGAAGTACTCGGCGCCGCCGGCCGGGAAGTGCACCGCCACCGGACGCGGTACGCGGTCCAGCGAGAGCCGCTGGATCATGCCGGGCAGGCCGAGGCAGTGGTCGCCGTGGAAGTGGGTGACGCAGATCCGGGTCAGGTCGGTGGCGGTGATCCCGGTGTGCAGCATCTGGCGCTGGCTGCCCTCGCCCGGGTCGAAGAGGATCACCTCGTCGTCCCAGCGCAGCAGGTAGCCGTTGTGGTTGCGTTGCCGGGTCGGGGCCTGGCTGGCCGTACCGAGCACCACCAGCTCACGCATGGACACGGCATCCTCCGGAAGGCAAAAAGCGACCCCCGGGGCTTCCGCGCTCGCGCGCGGGCCGGCTGGACTGGGCCGGCACCCCGGGGGTCGGGTGGCTGTCGTGGTTTCGCCGCACCGCTGCCACACGGTCTCGACGATCCTGCAGGTGCCCGCCTCGCGGCGGGCGAGTTTTCACTGTCGAGGACAGCGGCTAGCGGACAGCCACCTCACGAGTCCGATTGCTATACAAGTCTGGACCACCTCCTTTCCCGTGTACCGACACGCTATCCACTTCGCGGCGGCCGCGGCAACGGATTTCGATCACAGGCCCGGTCAGTCCAGGCCGATCGGGCCCTCGCGCGGGCCGTCCTCGTTCGCCGGCTGCACTGCGAGCGACGGGAAGTCGGCCAGGTCGCCCTCCGGCTCGGCGTCCCACTCCGGGAAGACCAGCGGGCTCTGGAGGTAGAGGCAGAGCAGCTGGGTGAGCTGGTGCAGGCCGTCGAGGTGGGTGCGCTCGTGGCCGTGGGTGGCGTCCACGCCGAACCCGAGCAGCGCCACCCGGGCGTGCGCCCCGGCCTCGACCGCGGCGGCCACGTCCGAGCGGTAGTAGTCGAACACGTCCCGGACCAGGTCGACGCCGTGCTCCTTGGCGATCGAGGCGAGGTTGCGGGTCAGGTGGTAGTCGAACGGGCCGACGCCGTCGCCCATCGCCAGCGTGGCGGCGGTCTCGCGGGACTGCTGGCCCGGCGCGACCACCGCCGCGTCCACCGAGACGATCTCCGCGACGTCCGGGTCCAGGCCGTGGCTGGCGCCGTGGCCGATCTCCTCGGTGACGGTGACCAGCAGGTGCGCGGTGACCGCCGGGGTGATCCCGGCGTCGACCATCGCCTTGAAGGCGGTCAGCACCGCCGCCACGCCCGCCTTGTCGTCCAGGTGCCGGGACTTGACGTACCCGTTCGGGGTGATCGTCGGGTTGGGCAGGAACGCGACGAAGTCCCCGGCGTCGATGCCGAGCGCCCGCAGCCCGGCCTCGTCGTGCACGGGCTCGTCCACCCGCACCTCGACCAGTTCCCAGCCGACGCCCTGGAGGTCGACCGCCTCGTTGTAGCGGTGGCCGCTCGCCTTCAGCGGCAGCACCTGGCCGGTGACGACCCGCTCCAGGTCGTCGGTGAAGATCCGCACGTGGGCGCCCTCGGCGAAGCGGGCGCTGTGCGTACCGATCGGGTTGACCTCCAGCCGGCCGTTCTCCTTGAGCCGCTTCACCATGCCGCCGATGGTGTCGGTGTGCACCACCACGGCCCGGTCTGCGCCGGTCGACCGGGGGCCGGGCAGACAGGCGCTCAGCGCCCCGCGACGGGTCAGCGTGGAGCTGATCCCGATCGCGGAGAGCCGCTCGCCCACGTACTGCTGGATGTGGTCGGTGCGCCCCGACGGGCTGGGGATCTCCAGCAGCTCCACCAGCACCTGGCGGAGGTAGTCGAGGTCGAGCTTGAGCGGTTGGGGCTTGCGTGCGGTCATGCCCCAGAGCTTGCCGCACCGGCCGGCGACCAGAGTCGCTGCGGTGCCCGGGTACCCGGGAAGAGCAGGTCGACGAAGCGCTCGGCGGTGGGCTGCGGCTCGTGGTTGGCCAGTCCGGGGCGCTCGTTCGCCTCGATGAACACGTGTTCCGGCTGGTCCGGGGCGGGGACCAGCAGGTCCAGCCCGGTGACCGGGATGTCCAGCGCCCGGCTCGCCGTGACGCACGCCTCGGCGATCGACGGGTGCAGCTCGGCGGTCACGTCGTGGATCGTGCCGCCGGTGTGCAGGTTGGCCGTCCGCCGGACCGCCAGCACCTCGCCCTCCGGCAGCACGTCGTGCATCCGGTACCCGGCCTCCGCCACCACCTCGCGGGTCATGTCGTCGACCGGGATGCGGGACTCGCCGCCGGTGGCGGCGGCCCGGCGGCGGCTCTGCCGTTCGATCAGCTCGGTGATGTCGTGCACGCCGTCGCCGGTGATCTGCGCGGGCCGGCGCACCGCGGCGGCGACCACCTCGTGGTCGATCACCACGACCCGCAGGTCCTCGCCCGCGCGCAGCTCCTCGATCAGCACGTCCGGGCAGAACCGGCGGGCCAGCTCGACGGCCGCGGTCAGGGCCTCCGGCGTACGCACGCCGACGGTGATGCCGTTGCCCTGCTCGCCGCGCGCCGGCTTGACCACCACCGGGCCCACGTCGTTCAGGAACGCGACGTCGTCGGGCTCGCCGGTGGCGGTGCGCCCGCGCGGCACCGACAGCCCCGCCTCGGTGAGGATGCGCCGGGTCACCCGCTTGTCGTCGCAGCGGCTCATCGCCACCGCCGAGGTCAGCTCCGACAGCGACTCGCGGGTGTGGATGGTCCGGCCGCCGGTGGTCAGCTTCAGCTCACCCCAGTGCGGGTCGGTCACCTCGACCCGGATGCCGCGGCGCATCGCCTCGTCCGCGACGATCTTCGCGTACGGGTTCAGCTCGTCGTACCCCTCCGGCATGGCGGGCAGGAACAGGCGCTCGTTGATCGGGTTCTTCCGCTTCACGCAGAGCGTGCCGGTGCGGTGGAAGCCGAGGCGCTCGTACAGCCGGATCGCACCCGAGTTCTCGGCCAGCACGGACAGGTCCACGAACGCCCGGCCGCGCTCGTCGAGCCGGTCCGCGAGCGCGGTGAGCAGCGCCTGCCCGGTGCCGGGCGGGGCGGTGTTGAAGTCGACTGTGAGGCACCACAGGCTGGCGCCGTCCTCCGGGTCGCCGAAGACCGCGACGTGGTCCACGCCGGTGATGGTGCCGACCACCTCACCGGTGGTGTCCTCGGCCACCAGGTGCAGGAACCGGTCCGTGCCGGCGTTGTCCACCAGCACCTCGACCGGTGCGGTGACCATGCCGTTGCGCGCGTAGATCCGGTTCACCGCCTCGGCGTCGGCGGCGTCACGCAGCGGCCGGACGGTCAGCCCGGGCACCTCGCCGCCCTCGGTGGCGGCGGGCCGCTTGTCGCCCAGCGGCAGCCGGTACGTCAGCGACGGGTCGATGAACAGCTCGTCCGGCAGCCGGGACACCAGCACGTGCGGGTCGCGCAGGTAGATGCAGATGTCCCGGGCGCCGACCGCCTCGGAGCGCAGCACGTCGGCCACGTGCACCTGGTCGTCGAACGTCTGCCCGAACACCAGCCGGCCCCAGCCGCAGTCCAGCACCACGCCCGAGGCGTCGGTGGACGCGGTTTCCGGCTGCCGCGGCTCCGGGGTACCCGGTGCGACCGGGTCACCGCCGGGGCCGATGCGTTCCCGGCGGCGCCCCAGCACCCGTTCCCGGTCGGTGCGCGCCGTTCCGGTGGCGAGGGTGTCCGTCACGGTCAGTCGATTCCGTGGCTCTGGAGCCACATTTCCAGGAGTCCCAGTTGCCACAGCTTGTTTCCGTTCAACGGGGTCAGTTCGGCATTCGGGTCGGCGAGCAGCGCGTCGACGTAGTCGGCGCGGAACAGGTCACGACGGCGCGCCTCCGGGGCGGTGAGCGCGTCGCGTACCCGGTCGAGGAGCTTGCCCTCCAGGTGGGTGAGCCCGGGCACCGGGAAGTAGCCCTTGGGCCGGTCGATGACCTCGTGCGGCAGGACCCGGCGGCCGATCTCCTTGAGCACGCCCTTGCCGCCCTGAGCCAGCTTCAGCTCCGGCGGGCAGCTCGCGGCCAGCTCGACGAACTCGTGGTCGAGGAACGGCACCCGGGCCTCCAGCCCGTGCGCCATGGTCATGTTGTCGACCCGCTTCACCGGGTCGTCGGTCAGCATGACCTGGGTGTCGATCCGCAGGCCGGCGTCGACGGCGGTCTGCGCCCCCGCGCGGCCCAGGTGCGCGGCCACGAACTCCCGCGCCGGGTCGCCGTCGGCCAGCCACGCCGGGTTGAGCACCCGGGCCAGTCCGGCCGCGTCGCGGTCGAAGAACGCCTTCGCGTACGTCTCGAGCGCCTGCTCCCGGTCCACCCCGGCGAGCGGCGGGTACCAGTGGTAGCCGCCCAGGATCTCGTCCGCGCCCTGACCCGACTGCACCACCTTGACGTGCTTCGCGACCTCCTGGCTGAGCAGCCAGAACGCGACGCAGTCGTGGCTGACCATGGGCTCGCTCATGGCCGCGACGGCGGCCTCCAGCGGCGGCAGCAGGTCACCGGTGGGCACCCGGATCTGGTGGTGGTCGGTGCTGAACGTCTTCGCGACCAGATCGGAGTAGACGAACTCGTCGCCCTCCCGGCCGCCGACCGCGTCGAAGCCGATGGAGAACGTGGCCAGGCCGGACCGGGCCTGTCCCTCGCCGGCGAGCAGCGCGACGACCAGGCTGGAGTCGAGGCCGCCGGAGAGCAGCACGCCCACCGGGACGTCGGCCACCATGCGGCGGCGTACGGCGGTGGTCAGCGAGTCGAGCAGCGCGTCCTGCCAGTCCCGCTCGGACCAGCCGGCCCGCTCGGCGGCGCGGCCGAAGGACGGATCCCAGTAGACCCGCTCGTGGGTGGAGCCGTCCGCCTCGTACACCCGGACCGTGGCCGGCGGCAGCTTGGTGACGCCGGCCAGGATGGTGCGCGGCGGCGGCACGATGCTGTGGAAGCTCAGGTAGTGGGCGAGCGCCACCCGGTCGATGGTGGTGTCGATGCCGCCGCCGGCGAGCAGCGCCGGCAGAGTCGAGGCGAACCGGACCACACCGGGGCTCTCGGCCAGGTAGAGCGGCTTGATGCCGAGGCGGTCCCGGGCCAGCACCAGGCGGCCGGTGTCGCGCTCGCTGATCGCCACCGCGAACATGCCGATCAGGTGGTCGACGAAGTCGAGCCCCCACTCGGCGTACGCCTTGACCACGACCTCGCTGTCGCCGGACGAGAAGAACCGGTGGCCCTTGGCCTGCAGTTCGGCGCGTAGTTCCCGGTAGTTGTAGATGCAGCCGTTGAAGACACCGGTGAGCCCGGCGGCGGCGTCCACGATGGGTTGGCCGCTCGCCGCGGACAGGTCGATGATCTTCAGGCGCCGGTGTCCCAGCGCGGTCGGGCCCTGCGACCAGATGCCGCTGTCGTCGGGCCCTCGGTCACTCATCGTGGCCGCCATCCGCTCCACGGCCGAGACGTCGGCGCGTGAACCGTCACGGCGGAACTCTCCCGCAAGTCCGCACATACGAGCCAATGCTGCCAGAGCTTGTTGCAGTTCGCCTGTTGAGACGATGACGAACGTGTGACAGCTTGCTACGATGCGCCGTCACGCAGGGTGGTTGCCTGTCACGCCTTCGGTTCCTGCCCCTCCACGCCCGGATGCCGGAAACCCGGCCCGTCCCCGGTGTGAGGAATACCGCACGGACCGGCGCGCCCCGGCATCGGCGGCTTTCCCCGATCTTGCACTTTGGTGCCCCGTAATCCTCGTAATCCGGGCAACTCGTGGGCCGAAACTGCAAGATCGCGTGAGCGTAGACGCTGCCGGCACGGTGATCGGCCTCGCCGTTCACCGTGCCGGACTCGTGGTGCGGGTCGCGGGCTAGCCCGCGGTGCGGGCCACGCCGACCGGGCAGCTCAGCCCGTTCGGGCCGTGGTTGCAGTAGCCGTTCGGGTTCTTCGTCGGCGCCAGGTACTGCTGGTGGTAGTCCTCGGCGAAGTAGTAGTCGCCGAGCGGGGCGATCTCGGTGGTGATCTCACCCTTGCCGGCCCGGGCCACGATCGGCGCGAACGCGTCCCGCGACGCCTTCGCGACGGCGGCCTGCTCGTCGGTGGTGGTGTAGATCGCCGAGCGGTACTGGGTGCCCACGTCGTTGCCCTGGCGCATGCCCTGGGTCGGGTCGTGGTTCTCCCAGAAGACCTTCAGCAGGTCCTCGTAGGCGATCTTCGACGGGTCGTAGACCACCTGGACCACCTCGGCATGCCCGGTCATGCCCGAGCAGACCTCCTCGTACGTCGGATTGGTGGTGTACCCGCCCGCGTAACCGGCGGACGTGGTGATCACGCCGGGGAGGGTCCAGAACAGCCGCTCGGCGCCCCAGAAACAGCCCATGCCGAAGACGGCGACCTGCGCGCCCTCGGGGAACGGGCCCTTCAGCGAGGACGGAAGCACCTCGTGCCGGTCGGCGATCGGCATCGCGATCGGGCGGCCCGGCAGGGCCTGGTCAGGAGAGATCATCTCGGCCTTCATGCGGCGGAGGAACACGGTGGGACTCCTCTCTTGGCTTTCCCAGCGTGTGCAACAGCGTCGGCCCCGGGTTCCTTACCCGCCCACGCCGACGTCAGGCCAGCGCCGCCGAGATCCGCCCGGCGAACTCCGTCGCCTCGGCGTCGTCGGCGTAACGCGTACGCGGCCAGAAGAAGCCGCGCAGGCCGTCGCCCCTGGTCCGGGGCACCACGTGGGTGTGCAGGTGCGGTACGGACTGGGACACCCGGTTGTTCATCGCCACGAACGTCCCGCCGGAGCCCAGACCGGACTCCACCGCCACGGCGATCCGCTGCACCAGCCGGAAGTAGCCGGGCAGCGCGTCGGCCGGCAGGTCGGACAGGGTGACCAGGTGGGTGCGGGGCACCACGAGCACGTGGCCCTTGAACACCGGCCGGGTGTCGAGGAACGCGACCCCGTCCGGCTCGTCGGTCACCCGGAACGCCGGCACCCCGCCCGCCACGATCCCGCAGAACACGCACCCGCTCATCCGCCCACCCTAGGCCCGGCCCGGCCACCCCACCTCCGGGCGCGCGTGACCATGAGGTTGACGGCGACAAATCGGACCGCCGGCACCGCTAACCTCATGATCGGCGCGAAACCGGGCGGGTCAGGCGCGGTCGAGGTAGGCGTCCCAGTCGTCTTCGGCCGACCAGGTGAGCCGCTCGGAGGCCGCGCGGACGTCGATGTAGTCCCGGTGGGCGGCTCGGTCGTGCAGCGCGCGGACCTTCAGCCCCACCGCATCCTCGAAGGCCAGCACCGGGCCCAGCGCCATGCGGGCGGGCGGCGCGAGCGCCTCTTTGAGCAGGTCGACCTCGCACGAGGAGGTGTCGTCCGAGATCAGCAGGCGAGCCATGCGCGGCGTCGACTCGATGATCCGAGCGGAGAACCCGGCCGCGACGTAGGCGGCGGCGAGGCGATCCGTCACGGCGTCGAGCGGCAGCGCGGCGGCCGTGGCGAAGTCGATGTCCTGGGAGGGCCGGTCGACCAGGTCGTGGGCGCACATGGCATAGCCGCCGGCGAGCATCAACCCTAGGTCGTCACCGGCACCGAAACCGATCTCCAGCAGACGACGGTGCAGCGCGTCCATCACCCGGCGACGAGGTCGGGCAGTTGCCGCTCCCAGAGCTGGGTCACCCGGCGCGCAGTCAAGCGCCGAATACGTGGCCAGTCCTGGCGGAGCAGCGCAGCGTTGACGTATCTGATGATGTCGTCCCGCTGGCCGCAGTCCAGCAGGAGGCAGTAGAGGGTCAGCCGCTCACCTGGGTCACCCACGTCATAGTCGGCGGGGCCCGACCACGCGAGGCGCACGGGCAAGCTGACCCGCCCCGACCGTGGGCCGCTCAGGAGACCCAGCGAGGCCGGTATCCGGTCGGCGACGCCGTGCAGGCGAGAGGGGAGCGCCTCGGTCGTACTCACCGGACCAGTATGGCCGACCGCCCCGACACCTTCGCGCTTGTGACTCGCACCGGGTTGCCGGGAGCGGGACCGGGCGGGGGACTAACGTCTGCGGCATGAGCCACGGCTTCGAGACACTCGCCATCCACGCCGGTCAGGACCCGGAGGCCCGCACCGGTGCGGTGATCCCGCCGATCTACCAGACCAGCACGTACGCCCAGGACGCCGTCGGCGCGCCCCGCGAGGGCTACGAGTACAGCCGCTCCGGCAACCCCACCCGGGACGCGCTCCAGGAGTGCCTGGCCGCGCTGGAGGGCGGCCCGGTGGCGCTCGCCTTCGCCAGCGGCCTGGCCGCCGAGGACACGCTGCTGCGGACCGTCTGCAAGCCGGGCGACCACGTGGTGATCCCGGACGACGCGTACGGCGGCACGTACCGGCTGTTCGCCAAGGTGGCCGAGCGCTGGGGCCTGGCGTACACCCCGGCGAAGGTCTCCGACCCGGACGCCGTGCGGGCGGCGATCCGTCCCGGCGCGACAAAGATCGTCTGGGTGGAGACGCCGACCAACCCGCTGCTCGGCATCGCCGACATCGCCGCGCTCGCCGCGGTGGCGCACGACGCCGGCGCGCTGCTGGTGGTCGACAACACGTTCGCCTCGCCGTACCTGCAGCAGCCGATCGCGTTCGGCGCGGACGTGGTGGTCCACTCCACCACCAAGTACGTCGGCGGACACTCCGACGTGGTCGGCGGCGCGCTCGTCGCGGCGGACCGCGCGCTCGGCGAGGAGCTGCGCTACCACCAGAACGCGATGGGCGCGGTCAACGGGCCGTTCGACGCCTGGCTCACCCTGCGCGGCATCAAGACCCTCGGGGTACGGATGGACCGGCACTGCGACAACGCCGAGCGGATCGCGGCCTACCTGGACGGACACGCCAAGGTCGCCCAGGTCGTCTACCCGGGCCTGCCCTCGCACCCCGGCCACGAGGTGGCCGCCAAGCAGATGCGCCGGTTCGGCGGCATGATCTCGTTCCGCGCGGCGGGCGGCGAGGAGCACGCCGTCCAGATCTGCAACCGGGCCCGGTTGTTCGTGCTCGCCGAGTCGCTCGGCGGCGTCGAGTCCCTGATCGAGCACCCGGGCCGGATGACACACGCAAGCGCTGCGGGCTCGCCGCTTGAAGTTCCCGGCGATCTCGTGCGACTGTCTGTCGGCATCGAGACGGTCGACGACCTGCTCGCCGATCTGGAGCAGGCCCTGGGCTGACCGCTGGTTGGGGAGGGTGGCAGTGCCGGACATCTTGCCGACGACCTGGGTCGGGACGACCGCGAAACAGATCGCCCGGGCGGTACGCCGTGGCGACGTCTCCGCCACCCAGGTCGTCGCCGACCACCTGGACCACGTCGCCCGGGTGGATCCCGAGCTGGGCGCGTTCCGCGCGGTGCGCGGCGGTGAGGCGATCACCGAGGCGGAGAAGGTCGACGAGCAGGAGGAACTGGCGAACCTGCCGCTCGCCGGGGTGCCGGTGGCGGTCAAGGAGAACACGCCGGTGGCCGGCCTGCCCACCTGGAACGGGTCGGCCGCGATGCGTACGCAGGTGGCGGAGGCCGACCACGAGGTGGTCCGGCGGCTGCGCGGCGCGGGCGCGGTGATCCTCGGTGTGACCCGGATGCCGGAGCTGGGCCTGTGGGCGCTCACCGACGACGACACCGCTGTCACCCGCAACCCGTGGGATCCGGCGCGTACCCCCGGTGGTTCGTCCGGCGGCGCGGCCGCCGCGGTGGCCGCCGGGCTGGTGCCGATGGCCCACGGCAACGACGGTCTCGGGTCGATCCGCATCCCGGCGGCCTGCTGCGGCCTGGTCGGGCTCAAGCCCGGCCGGGGCGTGGTGCCCTGCCAGCTCGGCGCGGACGACTGGTTCGGCCTCACCGAGCACGGCATGCTGACCAGCACCGTCGCCGACGCGGTGGTGGGTTTCTCGGTGCTGGCCGGCCGCCGGCCGGACAAGCTGGTCCCGCCGGAGCGGCTGCGGGTGGGCGTCTCGCTGCGCTCGCCGGTGCGTGGCGTCTCGCCGGACGCGCCGAACCGGGACGCGGTCGCCGCCGCCGGCCGGTTGCTGGCCGCGGCCGGTCACGACACCGTGCCCGCCGATCCGGTCTACCCGACCCGGCTCGGGCTCCAGGGCATCGCCACCTGGTTCGCGGCGGCCGCCGCCGACGTGCGCGCCGCTGGGGTGGCGCCGCGTCAGCTCCAGCGCCGCAGCCGCCGGCACGTCACGCTCGGCGAGTGGGCGCAGCGCCGGGGGTACGTGCGGGAGGCCGACCGGGCCGCCTGGCGCGAACGGTCGGTGCACTTCTTCGCGGACAACTCGATCGACTTGCTGCTCACCCCGGCGCTGGCCGGGCCGC
This sequence comes from Micromonospora sp. ATLC20, assembly GCF_057196585.1. Classification (NCBI taxonomy): domain Bacteria; kingdom Bacillati; phylum Actinomycetota; class Actinomycetes; order Micromonosporales; family Micromonosporaceae; genus Micromonospora; species Micromonospora sp. ATLC20. The sequence continues at coordinate 17,634 of NZ_JBXUOV010000049.1, read as the reverse complement.
CGCCGGAGGCCGCCGGCTGGTCCGGCCGCTCCTGGCTGGCGAACATGTCGACGAACATCAGGTACGCCCCGTACGCGGCGCCGTGGAACATCGCCGGGCTGCCGTCGATTGTGGTGCCGGTCGGCCGCCGCCCGGACGGGCTGCCGGTCGGTGTGCAGTTCGTCGGGCCGCCCGGCTCCGAACTGCTGCTGCTCGGGGTGGCCGGCCAGTTCGAGATGCAGGCGCCGTGGGCCCGGCACGCCCCCGGCTACCCCCGCGTCGGAACGGGGTCGCCGGCCACCGCGTGATCGTCTAGCGTGTGCGCACCCTGTCGCGCACACCATCTCGGACGGTCCCCGATGAACTGCCAGACCTGCGGGGACCCCACGTCCCCGGCCTATGAGGAGTGCCAGCGCTGCGGCACCCGAGTCGGTCAGCCCGCCGTGAGCCCCGGCGTGCCCACGTACGGCGTGCGCGGCCTGGCCGTGGCCGGCGCGTTCGCGGTCGGTGCCGCCACCCTGTGCTACCTGCTCACCGCCCTGTTCCCGCTCGTGGGCGCGCAGATGGCCCGCTCGGCCGCCGAGCAGCTCGACCGGGACGTGCTGCTCGGCGCGGTGCTGGCCGAGGTGCTGTTCTCGCTGCCGTACCTGCTCGCCCTGCTGACCGCCGGGACGCTCGTGGTGATCTGGACCTGGCGGGCGCGCAAGAACCTTGACGCGTTCCCGGGCGCGGTGCCGAACCTGAGCCCGGCATGGGCGATCGCCGGGTGGCTGGTGCCGCTGGTCAACCTCGTGGTGCCGGCCCGGGTGCTCGCCGACCTGCTCCGCAACAGCGTGTGGCAGCGCCGCCAGTCGTGGCTGGTCGGGGTGTGGTGGGTGAGCTGGCTGGTGTTCCTGATCGGTGACCGGTTCGTCGCGCGGGCCGAGCAGCAGCGCTACGACCGGCTGACCGAGCTGCCCCGCAACGACGCCGAGTTCGCCACGTACGTGCGCTTCTACGAGGACGCGCTCGCACCCCGGCTGGTGCCGGCGGTGGCCTGCCTGGTTGCCGGGATCGCGTTCGTCGTGCTGATCCGCCGGATCTCCGCCGCCCAGCAGGACCGGCTCTCCCGGGCCGTGCCCGCGTGGCCCGGCCCGCCGGGCTGGCCCGGTCAGCCCGCCTGGCCCGCCGCGCCGATGCCGGTTGCGCCGACGTCGCCGCAGGTTCCGCCCACCCCGGGTGGCACGATCGGGGCATGACGGAACTGGTCGGCCTCGCCGACGTGCAGGCCGCGCGGGAACTGCTCGCCGGTGTCACCCGTACCACCCCGCTGGAGCCGTCCCGGCCGCTCAGCGCCGCGCTCGGCGGGCCGGTCTGGCTCAAGTGCGAGAACCTCCAGCGCGCCGGGTCGTACAAGGTGCGCGGCGCGTACGTGCGGATCTCCCGGCTCTCGGCCGAGGAGCGGGCCCGCGGCGTGGTCGCGGCGAGCGCCGGCAACCACGCCCAGGGGGTGGCGCTCGCCGCCGGGCTGGTCGGCGCGCACGCCACCGTCTTCATGCCGGTCAACGCGCCGTTGCCGAAGGTCGCCGCGACAAAGGGGTACGGCGCGCAGATCGAGTTGGTCGGCAACACGGTGGACGAGTCGCTCGTCGCGGCGCAGACGTTCGCCGAGCGGACCGGGGCGGTGTTCATCCACCCGTTCGACCACGCCGACGTGATCGCCGGGCAGGGCACCGTGGCGCTGGAGATCCTGGAACAGTGCCCGGAGGTGCGCACCATCGTGACCGGGGTGGGCGGCGGCGGCCTGGTCTCCGGCATGGCGGTGGCGGCCAAGGCGCTGCGTCCCGACGTACGCGTGATCGGGGTCCAGGCGGCGAGCGCCGCCGCCTTCCCGCCCTCGCTGCGGGCCGGCGAGCCGCTGCGGCTGCCCTCGTTCGCGACGATCGCCGACGGCATCGCCGTGGGCCGTCCGGGCGAGCTGACCTTCACCCATGTCCGCAAGCTCGTCGACGACGTGGTCACGGTCTCGGAGGAGGACATCTCCCGGGCGCTGCTGATGCTGCTGGAACGCGGCAAGCAGGTAGTCGAGCCGGCCGGTGCGGTCGGTGTGGCGGCGCTGCTGGCCGGCGCGGTGGAGGTGACCGCGCCGGTCGTCGCGGTGCTCTCCGGCGGCAACATCGACCCGTTGCTCATGCTCCGGGTGATCGAGCACGGCCTGGCGGCGGCGGGGCGGTTCCTGCGCATCACCGTGCGCTGCACGGACCGGCCCGGCCAGCTCGCCTCCCTGCTCGGCGAGATCGCCGAGCACCGGGCCAACGTGGTGGACGTGGTGCACCAGCGCGCCAACCCGCACCTGCGCCTCGGCGAGGTGGAGGTGGCCCTGTCCGTGGAGACCCGCGGGGTGGAGCACTCGGACACGCTGATCAGCGCGCTGCGGGCCAGCGGCTACCAGGTGGTCTTCACCGGCGAGGGCTGAGCCCCCCGGCGGCACGGGCGCCCGTAGCGGATCGCGAACGTCACAGCGGAACGCGAACGCCCCGGCCGGATGATCCGGTCGGGGCGTTCGGGTGTGCGGCTCGGGTCCGAGGAGGGCCTGTCAGCCTCGGTCGGGTTCGGGACCCGAGCCATCCGGCGCGGGTCCGGAGGGGTCAGCCGCTGTACGGCTCGAAGGAGACGATGGTCACCTTGATATCGGCGCCGCTGGGCGCCGTGTAGGTGCAGGTCTGCCCCGCCTTGCCGCCGAGGATGGCCTTGCCGAGCGCGGACTCGGGGCTGTAGACCGTGAGGTCGGTGGTGGAGGCGATCTCCCGGGAGCCGAGCAGGAAGGCCTCGCTGTCGTCGGCGTCGTCGTCGAAGTAGATCTTCACGACCATGCCCGGCGACACCGCGTCGGCGTCCGGCGCCTCGCCGACCTTGGCGGTGCGCAGCAGCTCCTTGAGGTAGAGAATGCGGCCCTCGGCTTTGCCCTGCTCCTCGCGGGCGGCGTGGTAGCCGCCGTTCTCCCGCAGGTCGCCCTCCTCGCGCCGGGCGTTGATCTCGGCGGCGATGACCGGCCGGTTGGCGATCAGCTCGTCGAGCTCGGCCTGCAGACGGTCGTAGGCGTCCTGGGACAGCCAGGTGGCGGGCGCCTCGTTTCCATTTGTGGACACAGGCGGTCTCCTCGATTGGTGCGGACTGGCTGACAGGTGAACTTGCAAGGCTACCAGTGCGGGTCGCGTCGAGGTGTGATCAATCACCCCGGGTGCCGGCGGCGGGACCGGGGTGCGGTGGCCGGCGACTCGCCGGCGGCCCGGCTCAGCCGGCGGGCCGGCAGCGCAGGACCTCGCCGATGAACGGCCGGGCGCTCGTGGGCACCTCCTGCCGGGTCCGGATGTGGCGCTGGCCGGGCTCCGCGGTCACGGTGGCCTCGGCGCTGCCCACCTGGGCCCCGTCGTGGGAGCGGGCCCGCAGCAGACAGGTGGCGGAGCCGCCCGGCGGCACGGTGACCCGGAAGTCGACGACCACCCGGGAGTCGGTGATGTCGGAGTAGCTGATCATCTCGCCCTGGTACTCCGGGTCGCCGTACTGGTAGTAGAGCTTCGCCGCGCCCAGCCCGAGGACGGCGAGCATGACCGTCACCGTCAGGGCGAGCAGGACCGGCCGGCGGCGCCCCGGCTCCCGGCGGCGGCCGTAGCGGCCCGGCGGGAAGACCGGTGCCTTCGCGGCGACTGTGGCGTGCGTCTCGCTCACCGGCGGGTATCTCCTGGCGTTGTTGTCGGCGGCATCGGCAAGAATGGCTAGGTCCATCTTCCCAGCCCGGCGCTGAGTCAAGGATGGCAGGTCGGCCTGGACCGGCGGGCGTGGCCCTGGCCACTCCGGTGGCGGCCCCCGACCGGCCGTCACGGGGGCTTTCGCGGGCGCGGGGGGAGATTCCGGCAGGTCAGCCGGTCGGCCCGGGGGTCGGTCGGCGGGCACAGACGAGGAGCGCCGAAGGTGGCAGAACAGCTGCGTCTCATGGCGGTGCACGCCCATCCCGACGACGAGTCGAGCAAGGGCGCCGCCACCATGGCGAAATACGTCGCCGAGGGGGTGGACGTCCTGGTGGTCACCGCCACCGGTGGCGAGCGGGGCAGTGTGCTCAACCCCAAGATGGACCGCCCCGACGTCTGGGCGAACATCGGTGACATCCGGCGGGCCGAGATGGACGCCGCCCGGGCCATCCTCGGCGTCGAGCAGGCGTGGCTCGGCTTCGTCGACTCCGGGCTGCCCGAGGGCGACCCGCTGCCGCCGCTGCCGGAGGGCTGCTTCGCCCTCCAGGACGTGGACGTCGCCGCCGCGCCGCTGGTGCGCCTGATGCGGCAGTTCCGCCCGCACGTCGTCACGACGTACGACGAGGAGGGCGGCTACCCGCACCCCGACCACATCATGACCCACAAGGTCACCGTGGCGGCGTTCGACGCGGCCGGTGACCCGGACCGCCACCCCGAGCTGGGCGAGCCGTGGCAGCCGCTGAAGCTCTACTACGACGTGGGCTTCTCCCGCGCCAAGATCATGAGCCTGCACGAGGCGGTGCTCGCCGCCGGGCTCGAGTCGCCGTACGGCGACTGGATGAAGCGCTGGGACGAGCGCCCCGACAAGGGCGCCCGGATCACCACCCGGGTCGAGTGCGCCGACTACTTCCCGGTCCGCGACGACGCGCTGCGCGCGCACGCCACCCAGATCGACCCGGACGGCTTCTGGTTCCAGGTGCCGATGGAGTTGCAGAAGCGCGCCTGGCCGACGGAGGACTTCCAACTCGCCCGCTCGCTGGTCGACAGCCCGCTGCCCGAGTCCGACCTGTTCGCCGGCGTACGAGAGGCGTGCCGTGCCCACTGACCCGGCCGGGGTCTACCCTGGTGCTCAGTCGCACATCGGAGGAACACCATGCTGACCACCGTCGAGGTGCTCGCGCAGAACAACTTCGGTGACACCCGTACGGGTGGTCTGGCCGGTCCGATGGGCCTGTTCCTCATCGTCGCGCTGGCCACCGTCACCGTCCTGCTGATCCGCAACATGAACGCCCGGCTGCGCCGGCTGCCCGACCGCTTCCCGCAGCAGGGCACCCCGGGCCGGGCCGATTCCGCAGTCGCCGATCCGACAGACGGGCTCGTCGAGCAGGATTCACCGACGAACGCCCCCAACGGCTCCCAGCAGGGTCGCAACAGCTGAACACCGCGTGAATCACGTCGAAGCCGGTCGTCGCCCCCTGTTGCGACCACCGGCTTTGGCTTAGCCTTCCGCCGGGGGGACCGTCAGGCCCCGGACCCTGCGCGGAAGGGGGACGCCGATGTCGATGGCAGCACCGGCCCCCGACCATGCCCCGGCCCGACGCGTCGACGGGGCGGCCCCGTGACCACCGAGCCGGCCGACCGTTCCCCCGACCGGATCGGCCTGCGCGGGACACCGGTGGGCGTCGTCCTGCTCACCGTCGCGGTCGCGCTGACCGGTCTGCTCGCCGCCGTGCTGGGCCTCACCGTCCCGTCGCACCTGCCGGCCGACGACTCGCTGCCCGGTGCGGCGCGGTTCGGCTGCGCCGTTGTCGCGTTCGCGGTGGCCCAGCTCGCCCGGCTGCGCTTCCGCAGCGCTTCGGGCATGGTGAGCATCACCTGGGGCGAGGCCGCGCTCGTGGTCTGCCTCTGGCTGGTGCCTGCGGGCTGGCTCCCGGCCGCCGCCCTGCTGGGCGTGGGCACCGCTTGGACCGTGATGTCGCTGGTCTCCGACCGTCGTCCCGCGCTGGAACTGGTGGGGATCGCCGGTTCGCTCACCGCCGCCACCGCGCTCGCCGCGGCGGTGGCCACCGCGCTCGGCCCGCCGCTGCTCGCCGCGCCCACGCCGGAGCTGGCGCTCACGCTCACCGCCGCCGCGGTGACGTACCTGCTCACCACCGCCTTCCTGGGCGCTGTCACGCTCGCCCTGCGGCACGGCATCGCGATCGGGCCGCCGCTGCTCGCCGCGCTGCGCGGCAAGCTGCTCATGTTCGTCGGCAACGTGGCGGTCGGCCTGGTGGTCGTCGCGCTGCTCGAACTCGACGCACGCTGGCTGCTGCTCCTGCCGCCGCCGCTCTGGCTGCTCCAGCAGACGTACCGCCACCGGCTCCGCGCGGACCAGGAGCGGCGTACGTGGCGGGCGTTCGCCGAGGCCACCGCCGCACTGAACCAGCTCGACGAGCGCGGCGTGGCGACCGCGGCGGTGACCGGCGCGCTCACCCTGTTCGGCGCGGAACTGGTCGAGGTCGACGTGGCCCGGGGCGAGGGCCGCTGGCGCCGCTACCGGGCCGACCGCGGCGGGCAGGTACGCGACCGTGAGGTGGAGCCGTCGGCCGGCGCCGAGGCGGGGGAGCACGAACTGGTCCGCCGCCTCGCGGTGGGATCCGCCGACGTCGGCCGCCTGCGGGTGCGCTTCGCGCGGTCCGCCCCGCCGAGCGCCCGGGAACGCGACGGCGTGGCGGCCTTCGGGGACGCGCTGGCCGCCGCCCTGCACGACGCCGCCACGCACCGGGAGCTGCGGCTGGTCACCGCCCGCTCGTCGTACGACGCGGTGCACGACCAGCTCACCGGGCTGCTCAACCGGGCGGCGCTGCTCGCCAAGGGGGACCAGGCGCTGCGGCAGCGCGCCCACGACCACCCGGTGGCCCTGCTGCTGCTCGACGTGAACCAGTTCAAGGAGGTCAACGACACGCTCGGACACTCGGCGGGCGACCAGCTGCTGCGGCTGACCTCCAACCGGCTCGCCGCGCTGACCCGGCCGGGTGACCTGCTCGGGCGCCTCGGCGGCGACGAGTTCGCACTGCTGCTGACCTCGGTGCCGCTGCTCGAGGAGCCGACCGCCCCGCTGGCGTACGCGCTGCGCCAGGCCCGGGAGGTCGCCGAGCGCCTCGCCGCGCCGACCGAGGTGGCCGGGGTGCGGATGTCCGTCGAGGTGGCGGTGGGCGTCGTGGTGGCCGACGCGGGCGCGGCCGACCTGACCGAGCTGCTGCGGCGCGCCGACATCGCCATGTACCAGGCGAAGGAGGGCGGCGGCAGCGTCGCCGCGTACGACAGCTCCCGCGACGCGGCGAGCACCGACCACCTGGCGCTGCTCGCGGAGATGCGGGAGGCGCTGGCCGCCGACGACCAGCTGGTGCTGGCGTTGCAGCCGGCGGTGGACCTGGCGACCGGCGCGCCGACCGGGGTGGAGGCGCTGATCCGGTGGCGGCATCCGCGCCGGGGCTGGCTCGGCCCGGCCGACTTCATCCGCCCGGTGGAGAACAGCGAGCAGCTCGGCACCTTCACCCGGTATGTGCTGGACAAGGCGCTCGCGGTCGCCGCCGGGTGGGCGCGGGACGGGCTGGACATCCCGATCTCGGTGAACCTGTCCGCCCGCAGCCTGCTCGACCCGCGGCTGCCGGCCGAGATCGACGAGGCGCTGCGCCGGCACCAGGTGCCGCCGCACCGGCTGGTCCTGGAGATCACCGAGACGGTGGTGATGAGCGAGCTGGAGGTCATCGACGAGGTGCTGGCCACGCTGCGGGGCATGGGCGTGCAGCTCGCCGTGGACGACTTCGGCACCGGGTTCTCGTCGCTGACGTTCCTCACCCGGATCGCGGTGGACGAGTTGAAGGTGGACCGCTCGTTCGTGCTCCGGATGGCCGACTCGCCGGAGGCGGCGGCGATCGTCCGGACCACCGTGGGGCTGGCCCACGAGCTGGGGCTGCGGGTGGTGGCCGAGGGCGTGGAGACGGCCGAGCAGCGCACCGCGCTGGCCGAGCTGGGCTGTACCGCCGCCCAGGGCTACCACTTCTTCAAGCCGATGCCGGCCGACAAGATCTCCGCGGTGCTCGGATCACTGCGCGACGCCGCCCGCGGCAACGTCTTCCCGCTGCGCGCGGACGGCGCCTCCTGACCCGTCCGTCCGCCGTGGACGGGGCAGCGGAGAACGCCCGGCCGGTCCTACGCTGCTGGCACGGCGGGTGCGGCAGGCGTACCCGCTGACGTCCACACGGGGAGGACGACGATGAGACGTTCCTGGCGACGGATTCTGCTCGCCTCGACCATGGCGCTGACCACCGGCGCTGCCGGCCTGGTCATGTCCGCGCCGGCGCAGGCCCGGCCGGCGGAGTCCTGGTCGTTCGCCGTCATCGGTGAGCCGGGTGATCCGATCACCGCCGGCAACTCCTACTCCTACAGCTCCGCGGCGCCGACGCCCGGCGACGAGATGAACGCGTGGGGCCACGGCCAGCAGCACTTCGGGATGGAGTTCTGGAGCGACGCCGACAACACCTGGCGTCTGGGCATCTCCGCCCCGGCCGGTCAGACGCTGAAGGCGGGTGACACCTACCAGAACGTCAGCCAGCCGGTCTACGGGAGCGACGCGGCCAGCCTGCAGCTCTACAACGGCGGTTGGGGGCGCTCCTGCGCGCAGAGCATCGGTTCGTTCACGGTCCTGCACGCCGACTGGGGCCCGTTCGACTACGTCGAGCGCTTCGACGCCACCTTCGAGATCCGGTGTGAGGGCGCGGCCGGCGGCCTGCGCGGCGAGATCCACATCGGGAACCCGCCGCCGCTGCCGGCACTCGACGTCACACTGACCGTCGACCCGGTGGCGACGGTGGACAACAAGGGCGTCGCCACCGTCCGCGGCTCGATCACCTGCACCCGGGCGGACTCCTTCTCCATCGCGGGCGAGCTGGTCCAGGAGCAGAAGAAGGCGGGCATGGTGCGCGGCTACTTCTCACCCCACATCCCGTGCGTTCCGGGCCAGGTGGTGCCCTGGTCGGCCACCACCTACCCGGCCGACGTCAAGTTCCAGCGCGGCACCGCCCAGGCGGTCAGCGAGATCCTGGTCCGCGACTTCGAGTACTGGAACGAGTTCACCGTGCGGGACACCTCGACGCTCACCCTGACCCGGTGAGACGGCGGCCGGGCCGGGACCACGACCCCGGCCCGGCCGCCGCACTCGCGCCGCACCGGCTCCGCGCGCTCGCTAAGGTCGGGTGGTGAACCGACTCGCCGAGGCCACGTCGCCCTACCTGCTCCAGCACGCCGACAACCCGGTCGACTGGTGGCCCTGGTGCGACGAGGCGTTCGCCGAGGCGAGACGGCGCGACGTGCCGGTGCTGATCTCGGTCGGCTACGCGGCCTGCCACTGGTGCCACGTGATGGCCCACGAGTCGTTCGAGAACGAGGCAGTGGCCCGGCTGATGAACGACGACTTCGTCTGCGTCAAGGTCGACCGCGAGGAGCGTCCCGACGTCGACGCGGTCTACATGACCGCCACCCAGGCGATGACCGGGCAGGGCGGCTGGCCGATGACCGTCTTCGCCACGCCGGACGGCACCCCGTTCTTCTGCGGCACGTACTTCCCCCGCGCCAACTTCATCCGTCTGCTCGGCTCGGTCGCCACCGCCTGGCGCGACCAGCGCGAGGCGGTGCTGCGGCAGGGCGCCGCCGTGGTCGAGGCGATCGGCGGCGCGCAGGCAGTCGGCGGCGTGACGGCCCCGCTCACCGCCGAGCTGCTCGACGCCGCCGCCAGCCAGCTCGCCGGGGAGTACGACGAGACGAACGGCGGTTTCGGCGGCGCGCCGAAGTTCCCGCCGCACATGAACCTGCTGTTCCTGCTCCGGCACCATCAGCGCACCGGCTCGGCGCGCAGCCTGGAGATCGCCCGGCACACCTGCGAGGCGATGGCCCGCGGCGGCCTCAACGACCAGCTCGCCGGTGGGTTCGCCCGCTACTCGGTGGACGGCCACTGGACGGTGCCGCACTTCGAGAAGATGCTCTACGACAACGCGCTGCTGCTGCGGGTCTACACCCAGCTGTGGCGGCTCACCGGCGACCGGCTGGCCCGCCGGGTGGCCCGCGACACGGCCCGGTTCCTTGCCGACGAGCTGCACCGGGCCGGTGAGGGCTTCGCCTCCGCGCTCGACGCGGACACCGAGGGCGTCGAGGGGCTCACCTACGTCTGGACGCCCGACCAGCTCGTCGAGGTGCTGGGGGCCGACGACGGCCGGTTCGCCGCGGACCTGTTCGCGGTCACCGCCGACGGCACGTTCGAGCACGGCACCAGCGTGCTGCGGCTGGCCCGGGACGTCGACGACGCCGACCCCGGGGTGCGGGCCCGCTGGCAGGACGTGGTGGGCCGGCTGCTGGCCGCCCGCGACACCCGCCCCCAGCCGGCCCGCGACGACAAGGTGGTGGCCGCCTGGAACGGGCTCGCGATCACCGCCATCGCGGAGTTCCAGCAGGTCGCCGCGCTGCTCGTGTCGTCCGACGACGAGGACGCGAACCTGATGGACGGCGTGCTCATCGTCGCCGACGGCGCGATGCGGGACGCCGCCGAGCACCTTGCCACCGTGCATCTCGTGGACGGCCGGCTGCGCCGGGTCTCCCGGGACAAGGCCGTGGGTCAGCCGGCCGGAGTGCTGGAGGACTACGGCTGCGTCGCCGAGGCGTTCTGCGCGATGCACCAGCTCACCGGCGAGGGGCGCTGGCTGACGCTGGCCGGTGAGCTGCTCGACGTGGCGCTGGCCCGGTTCGCCGGCCCGGACGGCGCCTTCTACGACACCGCCGACGACGCCGAGCGCCTGGTCACCCGGCCCGCCGACCCGACCGACAACGCCACCCCGTCGGGCCGCTCGGCGATCGTCGCGGCGCTCGTGGCGTACGCGGCGCTGACCGGCGAGACCCGCTACCGGGAGGCGGCCGAGAAGACGCTGTCGACTGTCGCGCCGATCGTCGACCGGCACGCCCGGTTCACCGGGTACGCGGCAACCGTCGGCGAGGCGCTGCTGTCCGGGCCGTACGAGATCGCGGTGGCGACCGGCGACCCGGAGGGTGACCCGCTGGTGGCCGCCGCGCGGCGCCACGCCCCGCCCGGCGCGGTGGTGGTGGCCGGCGCCCCGGACCAGCCCGGCGTGCCACTGCTGGCCGGGCGGCCGTTCGTCGACGGGAAGCCAGCCGCGTACGTCTGCCGGGGTTTCGTCTGCCAGCGGCCGGTGACCGGCGTCGAGGAGCTGGTCGCGCAGCTCGGCTGAGCGGAGTGGGCCGGGCCGCCCTCACGGTCCGGCCCGGCACCGGCCCTTATAGGCTGGCGGCGCTATGGACTCCCGTACCGGTCTCCCCGTCGTGGGCATGGTGGGTGGCGGCCAGCTGGCCCGGATGACCCACCAGGCCGCCATCGCTCTCGGCCAGTCGCTGCGCGTGCTGGCGCTCGCCCCGGACGACGGTGCCGCGCTGGTCGCCGCCGACGTCCAGTACGGCGACCACACCGACCTGGCCGCGCTTCGGACGTTCGCCAAGGGCTGCGACGTGGTCACCTTCGACCACGAGCACGTCCCCAACGAGCACATCCGCACCCTGACCGACGAGGGCGTGAAGCTGTTCCCGCCGGCCGAGGCGCTGGTGCACGCGCAGGACAAGCGGGTGATGCGGGAACGGCTCGGTGAGCTGGGCGCGCCGAACCCGGCCTGGCGTCCGGTGGAGTCCCCGGCCGACCTGATCGCGTTCGGCGAGGAGACCGGCTGGCCGGTGGTGCTCAAGGCCGCCCGGGGCGGCTACGACGGGCGCGGCGTCTGGATGGTCGACGACGCCGGTCAGGCCGGTGAGCTGGCCGCCACGCTGCTCGCCGGTGGCACCCCGCTGCTGGTCGAGGAGCGGGTGGCGCTGCGCCGGGAACTGGCCGTGCAGGTCGCGCGTTCGCCGTTCGGGCAGGTCGCCGCGTACCCGGTGGTGGAGACGGTGCAGCGCGACGGCATCTGCGTCGAGGTGCTGGCGCCCGCGCCCGACCTGCCCGAGGAGCAGGCCGTGGCCGCGCAGCAGCTCGCCATCGACCTGGCGACGGCGCTCGGCGTGGTCGGCCTGCTCGCGGTGGAACTGTTCGACACGCCGTCCGGGCTGGTCGTCAACGAGCTGGCGATGCGGCCGCACAACTCCGGGCACTGGACCATCGAGGGGGCCCGGACCTCGCAGTTCGAGCAGCACCTGCGGGCGGTGCTCGACTACCCGATGGGGGACACGTCGCTGACCGCGCCGGTCGTGGTGATGGCGAATGTGCTCGGTTGCGAGCCGGGCGGCATCTCCATCGACGAGCGGCTGCACCACCTGTTCGCCGCCGAGCCCGGGGCCAAGGTCCACCTGTACGGCAAGCAGGTCCGCCCGGGCCGCAAGATCGGGCACGTCACGGTGCTCGGCAACGACCTTGACGACGTACGGGCCCGGGCCGCGCGCGCCGCGCGCTGGCTCCAGGAGGGGCACTGATGAGCACCGTCGGGCTGATCATGGGCAGCGACTCGGACTGGCCGGTCATGAAGGCCGCCGCCGAGGCGCTCGACGAGTTCGGCGTGCCGTACGAGGTGGGCGTGGTCTCGGCGCACCGCACCCCGGTCAAGATGATCGAGTACGGCCGGTCCGCCGCCGGCCGTGGCGTCCAGGTGATCATCGCGGGCGCTGGCGGGGCGGCTCACCTGCCCGGCATGGTCGCCTCGGTCACCCCGCTGCCGGTGATCGGCGTCCCGGTGCCGTTGAAGTACCTGGACGGCATGGACTCGCTGCTGTCCATCGTGCAGATGCCGGCCGGCGTGCCGGTCGCCACCGTGTCGATCGGCAACGCTCGCAACGCCGGCCTGCTCGCGGTACGCATCCTGGGCGCCTCGGATCCGGTGCTGCGCGACAGGATGGCCGCCTACCAGGCGAGCCTGGAGGACCTGGTCGCGGAGAAGGACGCCGCACTGCGCGCCTCCCTGACCTGACCACCCGTCACCCTGCGTGCTCAACCCAGCCGGTTGCTCTGCGTGACGAGTCTGGCGGGCTGGTGTTGGTGCCCTCCGCCTCCTTTGCTCTGCAGCCATCGGCGCAGCACGGCTCCGACCTGCGGCGCGGCATTTCGACGTCGACGGCTCGGCGACGGTGATCGTCACGTGGGGTAACTGCTGCGTCGGCGGGTGCAGAGCAAAGGGGGCAGAGGGGAGTACCTCCGCCGCACCCTGCCGACACGGAGTGTGACCGACTTGAGGCGGTCGCGCAGGGTGCCGCGGACCTGGGCGCGAGTTGGCTAGCCAATAGTCACAGCCAGGCGGGTCACGGTCCGGGCCAGTCGCAGCCCGGGCCGGTCGGCTCACCGCATCCCGCGCAGGGCGGTCTGGAGGCGTTCCTGGGCACGGCGACGGCGCTCGTTGCTCGCGCCCAGCACCAGCAGCACGATGCCGACCGGGATCAGCACCAGCCAGGGGCCGAGGCTGAACAGCGCGTGCACGGCCGCGATGGCGGTCACCGTCGCCCCGACGATCACCGGCGCCTGCTGCCGGCTCGTCGAGCCGAAGATCAGCACCGCGACGGCGCCGAGCAGCAGCAGCACCTGGCGCAGCATGCTGGATTCGGTCGCGATCACGATCGCCAGCGTGGGCAGGAACGCGGTGACCAGCGCCGGCCCGTACGCCACCCAGCTCGACAGGTCGGGCCGGTGCCGCAGTTGCAGGACGCCGACCAGCAGGGCGAGCGCGGCGAACGGCAGCGTGTACGCCTCCGGCAGCGCCACGTCGGCCACCCGCATCAGGATCCACCAGGCGCTGATCTCGCAGGCCACCACCGCCCAGAACAGCAGGTTGCGTTCCATCGGGCGGCGTCCCGGACGGCTCGCCGCCACCCCGAGGACCGCACCCCAGGCGGCCAGCAGCGCGGCGATGTGCCGGGGCGAGTCGTACGCCAGCGCCAGCGCGATGAGCGCCGCCCCGTAGCCGCTCCACTCGACTGTGGCCGCCTCCCGGTACGCCTCGGGACGGCGCAGCCGGGGCAGCGTGGCGGCGAACACCTGCAAGGCCGCGCCGACAGCGAGCACCCCGAACGCGGACCAGACGGCCGCCAGCCCGGACTTGAGGCCGATCGTGAGTACGAACAGCTGAGCCATCACCGAGCCGAACAACCAGCCCAGGATGCGCGCCCGCTGGGTGGTGCCGAACAACGCGGCGACGGCGCCCACGCCGACCGCCCCGCCGAGCGTGAACACGGTCAGGTCGCTCGTGGCGAGGCTGCCGGCCAGCCCGGCGCCACCGGCGGCCAGCCCGAGCGCGAAGACCAGCACCCGGGCCACCCGGATCGACCGGCCCGGCTCGGCGATCGCCGGCGGCGGGGTGAGCGCCAGCCCGAGCATCGAGATGGTGAACACCGCCAGCGCGGCCAGCGCGGTCACCGGCCAGCCCTTGCCGAGCGCCACCGGCGTGATCAGCAGCGTGATCGCCGCCCCGGGCAGGATCACCGGCACCGCCCGGGACCGCCGGCCGCCGCTGAAGCCGGTGGCGGCGAGCGCCGCGGTCATTGTCAGCAGCAGCGCGGTGAGCACGTGCGTGGGGTTCACCGCCTCTGGCGGCGGGGTCAGTAGCTCCGGCGGCGGCCCCTGCCACACCCGGCGCAGCACCGCGAACGGCGAGAACAAGGCCACCACGAGCGAGGGCGCGAGGGTGGCCAGGGCCAGCGCGGTGGGCAGCGCCGCCGCGGCGAGCGCACCGGCGGCCGGGCTGACCCGCCAGCGCAGCTCGGGATCGTCCGGGGCGCGCCGTAGCGCCCCGTTGAGCAGCACGGTCCAGCGGCGTACCGGCCGGCCCGAACCGGCGGGCGGGACGGTGGCCGCCCGGATCAGCTCGGCGAGCACACCGAGCAGCGCGGCGGCGGCGGCGAACACGCCCGCCGGCAGGCCGACCGCGAGCGCCGCGGCGGCGGTCACGGTGGCCGCGCCGACGACCCCGACGCTGGCGTACGGGAGATATTGCGGCACCTGCCGTCGTACCGCCGCGATCGCGGCCAGACCGATGCTGGCGGCGGCGAGCGCGGCGGTGAGCACCACCTGTGGTGGACGCCCGTACTCGACTGCCAGCGCGGCCACCGCGCCGGGCAGCGCGAGCAGTGCGGCTCCGGCGCCCGCGCCGCCCACCTGCACCAGATGCGGCGGCATGCCCTCGGTGCGGACGTCGTCAACGAGCGACGGCGCGACCGCACGGGCCACGGCGGCCACCGTGGCGCCGATCAGCGCGATGCTGCCCAGCGCCAGCGCGGTGGTCCACGGCCGCACCAGCCCGGCACCGGCGGCGTGCAGCGCCACCACCCCGGCCACCGTGGCCCGGGACAGCGCGGCCCGGGGATCGGCCGACGCGGCGGCCGCCATGCCGTAGACGGTGGCCACCATGCAGCCGACCAGTACCGGGGACCACCAGGGCAGGTCGAACGCGGCCGGGGCGCCCACCGTGGCGAGCACGGCGGCCAGGCCGGAGACGTCGTACTTCCACGGCGGCGGCAGCAGGATCGCCGCGGTCACCCCCAGCAGCGCCAGCGCCACCGGGGCCTGCCAGGTCGATCCGCCGGTCGGCGCGGCCGGCCAGCCGGTCAGGTCACCGGCCCAGATCGGGCCGGGGGTGGCCAGCACGCCGAGTCCGCCGCGCAACGCGCTCCAGGCGGCGATCAGGCCGATCAGCGTGCCACCGGCGGCGATGCCGAGGATCGGGCCGCGCCGCCACTCCTCGGGTAGCGCGCGGGCGGCCACCGCCACCAGCAGCACCAGCGCGGAGGCCACCACGAGCTGACCGCCGGGGGCGAGCACCGCGGCGATCCGGGCCAGCGTGGCGACGAGCGCCACAGTGGTGGCGGCGAGCGCCAGGTCGGACCCGTCGAGGGACATGTCCGCGCGGCGCCCGGCGTCGATGCGCGGGGCGAGCGCCAGCAGCGCGGCGGCGACCAGGAGCAGGCTGCCCACCCAGGCGTCGGCCGAGGTCGCGCCCGGCGCACCGAACGCGGCGGCGGCGACCGCCACCGCGCCGAGCACCGTACCGAGCGCGTGCGGCATGCTCAGGTGCCGCTGCGCCACCTGCACCAGGGCGGCATAGCCGAGCGTGACGCAGACGGCGAGGAAGCTCGCCGCGAGGATCGGCACGGTGATCTCGCGCAGGTTCGCCGGTGTGGCGACCGGCGGCGTCGGCACCGTGGCCGCCACGAACGCGGCGACGGCACCGGGCAGGGCGAACGCCGCGCCACCGGCGGCCCAGGAGCAGACCGTCTCCGTCGCGGCGGCGGCGAGCCGGACCCGCGGGGCGAGGGACACCAGCGCCCCGGCCAGGAACAGCACCGTCAGCGCGGCGGCGGTGAGCGCCGGGCGGGCGAGCGAAGCGCCCGCGCCGATCAGGCCCAGCCCGGCCGCCGTCACCGCGTGCGCCACAGCGGACCGTTCGGTGCGTGCGGTCAGCCCGAGCACGCCGACCGCTACCGCTGTGAGCAGCATCGGCCAGCAGGCCGCCGCCCAGCCCAGACCGAGCGACGCGGGTACGGCGAGCGCGGTGAGTGCCGCGCCGACCACCGCGAACTCGCGCCGGATCTCGGCCGGCAGCGCGATCACGGCGGCGATCGTGAGCAGCAACGCGCTGGCCGCGAGCTGCCAGCCGGTCGGGCCGACCGCCCGGGCCAGCTCGGCGTGCCATCCGCTCAGATCCGCCGACCAGGCCGGCAGGGCGGCCCGGACCGGGGCCAGCCCGGCGCGCAGCGCGCCGCCGGCGACCACCAGTCCGCTGACCGTGAGCGCCACCGCGGAGGCGATCTGCGGCCCACGCCGGGCCGTCTCCGGTACGGCCCGGACGGCGAGCCCGGTCAGCGCGATGACGGCGGAGATGAGCAGCAGGGACCGGCCGGGCAGGGCCACCGAGGCGACCCGGCCGAGCGCGCCGATGACCGCCAGCGTGAGGATGCCGGCACCCACGTCCGGCAGCGGCGGCCGGCGCAGCACGAGCGTCCCGGCCAGCGCGACCAGGGCGGCGAGCAGCAACGTCGCGCCCGCGGCGGCGGCCGGCGGCACCGTGGCGGCGCGCAGCAGGCCGGTGACCGCGTACGCCAGCGCGACAGCGACCGCCACGCCGTGCAGCAGCCAGGTCAGCTCGGGCAACCAGGGCACCGGCCGGGCGGCGGCGGCCGGACCCGGTGGCGTCTCGCCGCCCAGCACCTCGGCGGACTCCTCCGGCGCCGACTCGGGCCGGTCCTCGTCGGCGCGCTGCCGGGGCGGGACGGGAGGCACCGGCTCG
The DNA here is from genome assembly GCF_057196585.1 of Micromonospora sp. ATLC20. Taxonomy (NCBI): domain Bacteria; kingdom Bacillati; phylum Actinomycetota; class Actinomycetes; order Micromonosporales; family Micromonosporaceae; genus Micromonospora; species Micromonospora sp. ATLC20. The sequence continues at coordinate 632 of NZ_JBXUOV010000049.1, read as the reverse complement.
GTGACGGGCAGGTCACGCCGGACCGGCCGCTCGCGTACCACCGCCGAGCGGGCCAGCGCCAGGTCGAGCACGGCCACCACGGTGAGCACCAGCGCCCAGCCGACCGGCCCGGTGATCCTCTCGTACGCCAGCAGCGGCAGCACCGGCTGGGCGGCCAGCACCGTGGCGAAGCGTGGCGCGCGCAGACCCGTCCCGTACGCGTACCCGAGAGCGACGAGCGTGGTGACCAGGAAGATCGTCCCGGCGAACGCGGCACCTGATCCTTCGCCGCCGATCCGGTCGACGGCCCACAGCGCGTACCCGGCCAGCGGCACCAGCAGCAACCCGACCGCGGCGATGGTCTCGGCGGTGGAGGTGAGCCCGCGGCGGGCCAGCACCGGCGGGGCGAGCAGCATCAGCGCCGTCGCCACCAGCAGCACGCCGAGGCGGGCCAGCGCGTCCATCGAACTGGTGGCGACCGCGGCGAAGACCACGGCGGCGACGCCGAGCAGGAGCGCGCCCAGTCCGAGCGGGATGTTCTGCACCTCGCGCGAGGACGCCTCGGGCGGGTGCTCCGGGTCGTCCGCGTCGAGCCAGCGCGGGCGGCCGCGCGGCGGCGACGGGGGCAGGTCCTCCGGCGGGCCGGGCGGCGG
>NZ_JBXUOV010000048.1:0-36331 GCF_057196585.1 Micromonospora sp. ATLC20 | reverse complement strand
GGTTCGCCGCGCGCGGCGGTGGCCGGCGCGGGCACGAGCAGGGCGACCGCGACGGTGTCGCCGCCTCCGCCGGCCGGCCCGAGCGCGCAGTCGTCATCGTCGTCGTCGTAACCGTTGTTGCAGCCGGAGAGCGCGAGGGCCAGCGCGGTCAGCGCGCCGAGCTGCACGGAGGCCGAGCGGAGCCGGCGCCGGGGGTGTCGTCGATCCACGTGAACGTTGTAGCCGATCCCCGCCAGCCGGGGGTGCCCGGCCCGGCCGCAGGAAGGGAGGGGACGGGCCTCGGACGCACCCGGCGGGGGCCCGGTGGTGAGCGTTACGCTCGGCTCATGCTCCGTTCCGTCATCCTCGCCGCCTCCCGGTCTTCCCAGGTGGAGCGGCTCGTCGCGACGGCCCCGTTCACCCGGGACGTCGTCCGCCGGTTCGTCGCCGGCGCCGCCACCGACGACGCGCTGCGCGCCACCCGCGAGCTGGTCGCCGACGGCCAAGCGGTCACCCTCGACTACCTGGGCGAGGACACCACCACCCCGGAGCAGGCGAACGCCACCCGGGACGAATACCTCACGCTGCTGAGCCGCCTCGCCGCCGCCGGGCTCACCCCGGCCGCCGAGGTCAGCGTGAAGCTGTCCGCGCTGGGCCAGATGTTCGACGAGCAGCTCGCGTACGACAACGCGCGGGCGATCTGCGCGGCGGCCGACGCGGCGGGCACCACCGTCACGCTGGACATGGAGGACCACACCACCACCGACTCGACGCTGGACATCCTGGCGAAGCTCCGCAAGGACCACCCGTCGACCGGTGCGGTGCTCCAGGCGTACCTGCGGCGGACCGAGTCGGACTGCCGGGAGCTGGCCTCTGCCGGGTCGCGGGTGCGGCTGTGCAAGGGCGCGTACAAGGAGCCGGAGTCGGTGGCGTACCAGTCCGCCCGCGAGGTGGACAAGTCGTACGTGCGCTGCATGAACGTGCTGATGTCCGGCGACGGCTACCCGATGCTCGCCACGCACGACCCGCGGCTGATCGCGATCGGCGAGGACCGGGCGCGCTGGTTCGACCGCGACCCGGGCCGGTTCGAGTTCCAGATGCTCTACGGCATCCGTCCGGAGGAGCAGCAGCGCCTGGTCGGTGAGGGCTACACGGTGCGGACGTACGTCCCCTACGGCGACCAGTGGTACGGCTACCTGATGCGCCGGCTCGCGGAGCGCCCGGCCAACCTGGCGTTCTTCGGCCGCGCGGTGCTGTCGAAGAAGTGAGTCAGTCGTTCGACCAGGCCCGGGTGCACAGCACGAGGCGGTAGCCGTCCGGGTCGGCGAACGTGACACCCCACCTGTCCCAGTACGGGCCGGCGGAGACCCTGGTCCCGCCGGCCCGTTCCACTCTCGGGACCACCTCGTCGTCGGCGGGGCCGTCGAGGTAGAGCACGAACAGGTCCTCCCCGGTGGGACGCGGCTCGTCCGTGAGCGTCGAGCCGCCGACCAGCTCCAGATGCCAGCCGGCCCCGGGCAGGCCGAGCATCACCAGGTCGTGCTCGTCCGCGTGGCCGCCCTCGCTCCGGTAGAGCACGTCCAGGCCGAGCCCCTGCGTCCAGAACCATTCGGCGGCGGCCAGGTCGCGGCTCGGGCGGGCGAGGCGTACGTGGGTGTCGGCGGTGATCGGCATGCAGGCGATCGTGCGACCTCACCTCGGGTTGAGGTCAAGCTTGACGAGCCTGGCTAATAGCCTTAGCTTTAAGGCTATGACAGTTAGCCAGGTGGCGCGGGACGGCGGCACTATCGCGTACGAGGTGCACGGGTCGGGACCGCTCGTGGTCCTCGCGCACGGCATGGGGGAGAACCGGGCCGCCTTCCGGCACCTGACGCCCCGGCTGGTCGCGGCCGGCTACCGGGTCGCCGCTGTCGACGTCCGCGGGCACGGCGACTCCAGCCCGCACTGGCCCACGTACGCCCCCGAGCACGTCGGCGGCGACCTGCTCGCCGTGGTGCGGGCGCTCGGCGGCGAGCCCGCCACCCTGGTCGGCAGCTCGTCCAGCGCCGCCGCGATCGTCTTCGCCGCCGCCGAGGCACCCGACCTGGTCAGCGGCATCGTGCAGGTCAGCCCGTTCGTCGGCACGCCGAAGCCGAACCCGCTGATGCGTGTGGCGCAGGCGGCAGTGCTGCGCAGCCCCCGGCTGTTCGGGCTGTTCCACCGCACGCTGTTCCCCTGCGGGCGGCCGGCGGACGACGCCGCGTACCGCAAGGAGCTCGTCGCCAAGCTGCGCGGCCGGATGGCCGCGGTGCGCGGCGTGATCGCGCCGGCCGACCCGCACTGGACCGCCCGGGCGCCCGAGGTGCGCCGGCCGGTGCTGGTGCTGATGGGTACGAAGGACCCGGACTTCCCCGACCCGGGCGCCGAGGCGCGGGCCGCACGCCGGCTGTTCGCCGTGGCCGAGGCCCGGATGGTCGCCGACTCCGGGCACTACCCGCACGCCGACCAGCCCGAGGCCACCGCCGCCGACCTGGTCGAGTTCCTGGCGGTGACCGCGCGTGCCTAGGGCCGGCCTGACCCCGGCGACTGTCGTGCGGGAGGCCGCCGCGCTCGCCGACGAGGTCGGCTACGAGAAGCTGACCCTGGCCGCGCTCGCCGCCCGGCTCGGTGTCGCGCTGCCGAGCCTCTACAAGCACGTCCGGGGCGCGGACGCGCTGCACCAGAAGCTCGCGGTGCTCGCCACCGCCGAGATCGCCGACGTGCTCACGGCCGCTGCCGCGGGTCGCTCCGGCGGTGACGCGTTGCGCGCCGTCGCCGCCGCCTACCGGGAGTACGCACGGCAGTACCCCGGCCGCTACCCGGCCGCCCAGCGGGCACCCGACCCGGCCGACCCCGACCACCTGGCCGCCGGGCAGCGCGCGGTCGGCGCGGTCCGCGCCATCCTGCTCGGGTACGGCCTCGACGGCGACGCCGCCACCGACGCCATCCGGATGTTCCGGGCCGCCGTGCACGGCTTCGTCGCCCTGGAGGCGGCGGGCGGATTCGGGCTGCCCCGCGACACCGACCGTTCCTTCGGCGAGATGATCGCCGGCCTGGACCGCGCCTACCTCTCCTGGGAGAACAGATGAAGGCCCTGTTGCTCGGCGTGATCTTCCTGCTGGAACTGGCCCTGCTGGGCTCGGCCGGGTACTGGGGCTTCACGCTCGGCGCCGGCTGGCCGGTTCGCCTGCTCGCCGGGCTCGGCGCGCCGCTGGTGATCGCCGTGGTGTGGGGACTGTTCTGCTCACCGCGTGCCACGGTGACGCTGCCCGACCCGGCCAAGCTCGCCGTCCAGGCCGCCTGCTTCCTGACCGGCGGCGTGCTGCTGACCCTGGCCGGCCACGCGGCCCCCGGAGTGGCCCTGGTTGCCCTGTGGGCGGCCGACAAGGCGGCGTTGACGCTGACCGGCACCCCGATCTGAGAGATCTTGGAAGGATTCGGCCCTTCCGGGGGCACTTTCCTACCAAGATCTCGGGGCGCGGCGGAACAGTGACGGGACTCTTTCCCGGAACGCCCGATTGGTCGTACCCTTCGCCGGTGACCGACGGCGACGAGCAGCCTCCCGGCCGGACGACGGACGGCGACGAGCCTCGCCCCGTCGATGCCGCCGCCGCGAGCGCCGACAAGGCGAGCGCCGCCGAAACGAGCACCGACGCCGACCGCGCCGCCGACACGAGCGCCGCCGAAACCAGCGCCGACGCCGACCGCGCCGCCGACACGAGCGCCGCCGCCGTCAGCGCTGACGACACACCCGCCGACGACGCCGCCCACACCGCCGAGGCCGACGCCGACAGCGCCGCCGCCCCCGCCGAGGTGGACGCCGCCGTCGGCGTGCCCGCCCCGGCACCGGACGCGGCGTCGCCGGCGCACCCCGCCGCTGGTGCCGCGCCGTACCCCGTACCGCCGGCGCAGCCGGACCCGGCGCGGACGCGGACGGTGCGGCAACGGCGGCGGTGGCTGCTCTGGACGGTGCTCGGACTCGCGCTCGGCCTGGTGGCGGGCGCGGTGCCCGGCGTACTCCTGCGGGAGTCGGCGCCCGACGCGGCCGGGCGGCCGGCTGCGAAGGACGAGCCGGGCACGGCGGCGCAGCGGCGGCTCGGCGAGCGGATGCTCGCGCTGCTGGACCGGCAGGCCGTCGCGCTGGTCGGCGCGGACCGGGCCGGCTTCCTCGCGGTCGCCGAGCCGGCGGCCCGGCCGGCGCTGAGCCGCCGGTACGCGGCGCTGCGGGCGCTGCGGGTCACCGTGTGGCGGCCGGCGGCCGACGGGGTGCCGCAGGCCGTCGAGGGGCGGCCGGGGGAGTGGCGGCAGACGGTGACCGTGGGCTACTGCTTCGTGGTGCCGGACTGCGCGCCGAGCACCGTGGAGCTGGGCGCGCGCTGGCGGCTGGCGGGGGAGGAACCCCGGCTGACCGCGCTGGAACCGTCCGAGGCGGACCCGGCCGGGGTACGGCCGTGGCAGGCGAACGACCTGGCCGTGACGGTCGGCAAGCGCGTGGTGGTGGCCACCACGGCGGCCCAGCGGCGCAAGCTGCCCGGCCTGCTCGCCCAGGCGGAGACCGCGGCCCAGGCCGCGGACCGGTACGCGATCGGCGGCCGGCCGCCGGACCGGTACGTCGTCTACTACGCCGGGAAGGGCGAGTGGCAGCGCTGGTACGGCGGCGGGCGGCCGAAGTGGACGGCCGGTTACGCGGTGGGTGTCGGCGGTGGACGTCACGACGTGGTGCTCAATGCCCAGATCGTCACCCCGGCCGGCCTGGACGACCTGCTCCGGCACGAGCTGACCCACGCCGCCTCGCTGCCAGACCGGGGCTACGCCGACCGCGCGGACTGGTGGCTGGTGGAGGGGCTGGCCGAGTACGCCGGTGCCGACGGCCAGCCCGTGCACCGCTACGACGGCCTGACCGAGGTGCGGGACCTGCTGCGCGGCGGGTGGTCCGGGCGACTGGACGAGGTGGCGCCGGCCGACGACGCGAGCGACGACCGGGTCGGCGGCGCGTACGGCGTCGGCTACCTGGCCGTACGCCATCTCGTCGACAGGTACGGCGAGCAGCGGATGCTGGACTTCTACCGGGCCGTGGTGCACCAGGGACGGACCCCGGGGCAGGCCGCCGACGAGGTGTTCGGCGACACGTGGTCGATGCTGCACGACGACTGCGTGGCCTACGTGCGGGCCGTCGTCGGCTGAACGTCGACACCTGTCGACGGGTCGTAGCATGGGCCGGGTGGCCCGCACTCCCTCGCCGCGGCTGCCCGCGGCCCGCCGCCCCCGTCTCGTCACCGCGGTGCTCGCCGTCGTCGCGCTGACCGGCACGACCGCCGCGTCCTGCGGCGACGACGCCCCGGCGGTGACAGTCGCCGAGGTGGGCCGCGCGCCGGTGAGCGAGGTGATCGACGCCCCGGCCACAGTCACCGCGCGGGCCGCGGCCACCCTCACTGCACCCGCTGACGGCACGCTCGCCCGCCTGCGGGTGCAGCCGGGCCAGCGGGTGGCCCGGGGGCAGGTACTCGCGGTGATCGACTCGCCGTCGGCCCGGGACCGCCTGGCGAAGGCGCGGGACGCGTTGCGCGCGGCTAACCGGGCCGGGCGGGGCACCGGCACCGGCGACCTGGGCGGGAGCCGGCGTGGCACCGACCGGGCCGCCGACGAGGCGTTCGCCGCCGCCCGCGCCGCCGCCGGCAAGGTGGGCGACCCGCAGGTACGCGCCGCGCTGCTGCTCCAGGTCCAGTCGGCGCAGCGGCAGTACGAGTCGGCCGCCCGCGCCGCCGACCGGGCCGTGGCGCAGGTGCAGCGCGGCGTCGCTGGCCTGAACAGCGCTGTCGGCGCGCTGTCGGCCGCGCAACGACTCCAGGCCCAGCAGGCGTACGACCTGGCGAAGGCGACAGTGGACGCGTTGACGTTGCGCGCGCCGATCGCCGGTGTGGTGCAGCCGGGCGGCACCCGGTCGGCGGCACCGGCCGACCTGGCCGGGCTGCTGGGTGCGGCGGGTGGCGCCGGGGTGCCCGGTCTCGACCCGTCGGCGCTGGGCGGTGGCGGGCAGGGCAGCCCGCCACCGGGGGTGGACGACGCGATCCCGGCCGGTGGCCGGGTCACCGCCGGCACGCCGGTGCTCACCGTGGTGGACATCGGCCGGCTCGGCCTGCTCGCCGAGGTGGACGAGACCGACGTGCTGCTGGTCCGGGCCGGGGTGCCCGCCTCGGTCGAGCTGGACGCGGTGACCGGCGCGACGTACGACGCCACGGTGCGGTCGGTCGACGTACTGCCGACCAGCTCGGCGCGGGGTGGCGTCACCTACCGGGTCCGCCTCGACCTGGGCGCCGGACGCCTCGGTGAGGCCGAGGCCGCCCCGGCGCCCCGCCCCGGCATGAACGCTGTCGTGCGGCTGCGGGTGCGGGAGGCAGCCGACGCGGTGGCGGTGCCGGCGTCGGCGGTGTTCTCCACCGACGGGCGGGACGCGGTCTGGGTGCTGCGCGACGGCCGGGCCGACCGGGTGCCGGTGACCGTCGGCGTGCAGGGGCAGGACCTGGTGCAGATCGTCGACGGCGTACGGGCCGGTGACCGGGTGGTGGTGCGCGGCGCCGACCAGGTGCGCGACGGCCAGGAACTGCGGTGACCGTACCGGCGGTCGAGGCGGTCGACGTCTGGCGCACGTACGAGCTGGACGGGGTCTCGGTGTCCGCGCTGCGCGGGGTGTCGCTCACCATCGACCAGGGCGAGTACGTGGCGGTCATCGGCCCGTCCGGCTCGGGCAAGTCGACGCTCATGCACCTGCTCGGCGGCCTGGACCGGCCCAGCGGCGGCCGGCTGGTGATCGGCGGGCGGGACGTGACCACGCTCACCGCGCCGGAGCTGGCGACGCTGCGCAACGAGACGATCGGCTTCGTGTTCCAGGCGTTCCACCTGCTGGCCCGTACGTCGGCAGTGGACAACGTGGCGTTGCCGCTGGTCTACCGGGGTGTCTCGGCGCGGCAGCGGCGGGAGCGGGCGGCGGCGATGCTGGGCCGGGTCGGGCTCGGCCACCGGCTGCACCACCGGCCCAACCAGCTCTCCGGCGGCGAGCAGCAGCGGGTGGCGATCGCCCGGGCGCTTGTGACCGAACCGGCGGTGCTGCTCGCCGACGAGCCGACCGGCAACCTGGACAGCGCCACCGGCGAGGCGGTACTGGAACTGCTGGAACAGCTGAACGCCGAGTCCGGGGTGGCGCTGGTGATGGTGACCCACGACCAGGAGGTGGCCGCCCGGGCACACCGGCGCATCGCGGTACGGGACGGGCTGATCCGGTCCGACAGCCTTCATGATCGACCGCCGTCGGACGGCTCCGGCGTACCTGCGACACTGGACCCCGCTCCCAGCGCGGAGCCCCGGTCCGCGTCCGGAAGCGGCCCGGGGCACCCGCCCGGTGGCCCCGGTGGCGCCACCGGGGCCACCGGGCGCCTTCCGCGCGGCGGGGGTGACGCCGGATGAGGCTGGCCGAGGCGTGGCGGGTGGCGTCGGACGCGTTGCGGGCCAACCGGATGCGCAGCCTGCTGACCATGCTCGGGGTGATCATCGGGGTGGCCTCGGTGGTGATCCTGGTAGCGATCGGCACCGGCACGAAACAACAGGTCGAGCAGCAGGTCGAAGGGCTCGGCTCGAACCTGCTGCTGGTGGTGCCGGGCCGGATCGAGGTGGGCACCGCGCCGGTGGTCTCGCCGCTGGACCTCAGCGACGCGGACGCCGTCTCCCGGGTGGTCGGCGACCCCGGCCGGGTCGCCGTCACGGTGGCCTCCGGCGCGACCGCCCGGGCCGGTAACCGGTCCGACTTCACCACCGTGCAGGGCGTCCTGGAGACCACCCCGTCGGTGTTCACCAGATCGCTGTCGCGGGGCCGCTACCTCACCGGGGCGGACGTGGACACCAGCCGCCGGGTGGCGGTGCTCGGCGACTCGGTGGCCCGGGCGCTCTTCCCCGACCGTGACCCGCTCGGCCAGCAGGTGACGCTGGCCGGGGTGCGGTTCCGGGTGATCGGCGTCTTCGCCCCGCTCGGGCAGAGCCTCGGCGTGGACCGGGACGACGAGGTGCACGTACCGGTGACGGCGGCGCAACGGCTCTGGGGCACCCAGCGCATCGACGGCATCGCGGTGAAGGCGCCGGACCGGGAGCGGATCGACGAACTCGGTGACCGGATCGTCGCGGAACTGTCCCGCCGGCACCCGGACACCGAGTTCAGCGCCGTCACCCAGCGGCAGATCCTCGGCGTGCTCGGCGACATCCTCGGCGTGCTGACCGGCGTACTGGCCGCCATCGCGGGCATCTCGCTGCTCGTCGGCGGCGTCGGTGTCTCCAACATCATGCTGGTCTCGGTACGCGAGCGGACCCGCGAGATCGGCCTGCGCAAGGCGGTCGGCGCCCGCCCTCGCGACATCGGCGTGCAGTTCCTGCTGGAGGCGGTGCTGCTGACCTCGGTGGGCGGCCTGACCGGGATGGCGCTGGGCGTGGGCACCGCGCTGCTCGTGGACGCGTTCTCGCCGATCCCGGCGGCGATCACCTGGTGGTCGCTGGCGCTGGCGTTCGGCGTCTCCGCGGCGGTCGGCATCGTCTTCGGCGTGGTGCCGGCGCAGCGGGCCGGACGGCTCGACCCGGTGGTGGCGCTGCGCGCCGAGTAGCCGGATCGGACGAGACACCCGTCCGGGCGAAAAAGCCCTGGTGGACATCGGGTGAACGGCTGTCCCGCCATGATCAAAGGGTGGAAGGGATCGCGCAGGTCACAGCCGTCCCGCTACCGTACTGGTTACACGCGCGTCGCTCGTCGAGGCGGGAACACCTGCCCGGTGACACGCGCCGGGCACGGGAATGGGTCGGTGAGCCATGGCCGGGTCGCAGTCCGACGCACGGCTGTCGGATGTCAGGTTCCTGACCGTCGCCGAGGTGGCGACGGTCATGCGGGTCTCCAAGATGACCGTCTACCGCCTCGTGCACAGCGGTGAGCTGACCGCGGTACGGGTCGGCCGGTCGTTCCGGGTGCCCGAGCACGCCGTGCACGAATACCTCCGGGGCGCCTTCCAGGAGTCCGCCTGAGCCCTCGGCGCACCGGTCCGCAGAGTGCGACGAAAAGGGGCATCGACGGGGGCGCGTTGGTCCTGCTGACGCACTCCGGTTAGGCTGGGCCACGACCGTGACCGCTCTCTGGTGTGCCCTGCCCACCACGCTGGTCGGGTCCGTTGTCCGCAAGCGGTCACGGCGCCACCCGTGGTGGTGCCGTCCGGTCCGCCCCGCACGTTGCATCGAAAGGCTTTCGTATGGGCTCGGTGGTCAAGAAGCGCCGCAAGCGCATGGCTAAGAAGAAGCACCGCAAGCTGCTGCGCAAGACCCGCGTCCAGCGTCGCCGTCTCGGCAAGTGACCGGGGCCGGGCAGTAGCCCGGCACCGGCACCACTTGCCAACTGTCGACCCTCGGAGGCTCAGGTGATCAGGCCGCGGACGTCCCGGCTCGATCCCGCCTGCCGCGTCAGGCGCACGACATGACCCCCGGTGACACCTCCGGTGCCCCGGGGGTCGTCGTCGTCACCGGGGTCGGGCGCTGGCTCGGCGCCCACGTGGCCGCCCGGCTCGCCGCCGACGAGCGGATCGAACGCGTCATCGGGGTCGACCCGGCACCACCCAACCCCGAGCTGACCGATCTGCTCTCCGACGTCGAACGCATCCGCCTGGACCTCGACTCGCTCGGCGGCCTCCTGCACGACCTCGACGTCGACACAGTGGTGCACCTGGCGCTCGTCACCGCCCCCGACCCGCAGCAGGGCGGCCGGGCGGGGATGAAGGAACAGAACGTCATCGGCACCATGCAGCTGCTCGCCGCCGCGCAACGCGCGCCCCGGCTGCGCAAGCTCGTGGTCCGCTCGTCCACCGCCGCGTACGGGGTGTCGTTCCGCGATCCGGCCGTCTTCACCGAGGAGACCGAGCCGCGCGAGGTGCCGCGCGGCGGTTTCGGCCGCGACATCCTCGACATCGAGGGGTACGTCCGCGGGTTCCGCCGCCGCCGGCCCGACGTCACCGCGACGGTGCTGCGCTTCGCGCCGTTCATCGGGTACGCCGCCGACACCACGCTCACCCGCTACTTCTCCCAGCCGGTGGTGCCCACCGTCTTCGGCCGCGACCCGCGCCTGCAGTTCGTGCACTTCGACGACGCGCTGGAGGTGCTGCACCGGTCCGTCGCCGAGGACCACCCGGGCACGTACAACGTCGCCGGGCCGGGGGTGCTGTCGCTGTCGCAGGCGATCCGCCGGGCCGGCCGGGTGGCGGTGCCGGTGCTGGAACCGGGCCTGGCCGGGGTCGCCGCGATCGCCCGCAGTCTGGGCTTCGGCCGCTACGGGTTGGATCAGGTGGACCTCTTCGTGCACGGTCGGGTGGTGGACACCAGCCGACTGGAGCGGGAGTACGGCTTCACGCCCCGCTCGACCGCCGCCGCGTTCGAGGACTTCATCCGCGCCCACCACGGCGGCGTCGTGGTCACCCGCGATCAGCTCGCCGCCGCCGAGCAGTTGGTGCTGGAGAGCATCCGGCAGGTCCGCTCGACCGTACGGGAGCGTTCGTGAGCAGCCCCGACGAGCGGCGTGACGGGCGCTTCGACGTACCGCTGGGTGTGCCGGATCCGGGCGCGGAGCCGGCGCGGCGCAACGGGCACCGCCGGGTGACCGCGCCGTCCGCCCGCCCGGCGGCGCCGCCGGACGAGCCGGACACCTCCGCCGACGAGCCGGACATCTCCGCCGGCGCGGGCGTTCCGGGCCCGGCCACGCCGCACCAGCCGGCGAAGAAGACGGTCGCCAAGAAGACCGTCGCCAAGAAAGCCGTGGCGAAGAAGGCAGTGGCTGAGCCGCCGGCCGGGAGCAAGCCGGCCGGTGAGACGCCGACCGGGCCGGCGGTGGCCGACCGGCCGGGGGACCACTGGGATCGCAAGGTGGCCCAGGGGCTGGCTTTCCTGCGGCGGCGGCTCGCCGGTGACTACGAGGTCGACGAGTTCGGCTTCGACCCCGACCTGACCGACGCGGTGGTCCACCCGCTGGTCCGGCTGCTCTACCGGGACTGGTTCCGCACCGAGGTCAGCGGTATCGAGCACATACCGGACGAGGGCGCCGGCCTCGTCGTGGGCAACCACTCCGGCACCGTGGCGCTCGACGCGCTGATCCTCTCCACCGCGCTGCACGACCGGCACCCGGCGCATCGCTACCTACGGCTGCTCGGCGCCGACCTGGTCTTCCGGATGCCCGTCGTCTCCGAGATCGCCCGCAAGACCGGCGGCACCGTCGCGTGCAACCCGGACGCGGAGCGGCTGCTCGGCAACGGCGAACTGGTGGGCGTCTTCCCGGAGGGCTTCAAGGGCGTCGGCAAGCTCTACGCCGACCGCTACAAGCTCCAGCGCTTCGGACGGGGCGGGTTCGTCTCCGCCGCGCTGCGCACCGGTACGCCGATCGTGCCGGTCGCGATAGTCGGCGGCGAGGAGATCTATCCGATGCTCGCCGACATCAAGCCCCTCGCGCGGCTGCTCAAACTGCCGTACTTCCCGGTCACGCCGACGTTCCCCTGGCTGGGTCCGCTGGGCATGGTGCCGCTGCCGAGCAAGTGGCTGATCGAGTTCTGCCCGCCCATCCCGACCGCGCACCTGCGTGACGCGGCGGACGACCCGCTCGTGGTGTTCAACCTCGCCGACCAGGTGCGGGAGACGATCCAGCAGACGCTGCACAAGCTGCTCGAACGCCGGCCGGACCCGTTCGGCCCCTGAGCCCGTTCAGGCGTCGCGGTGGCGGCGCCGGTGCAGCGCCAGGCCGGCCGTGACCGCGCCGGCGAGCAGCCCGGCCGCCGCGGTGGAGGGCACGGCGATGCGTACGGCCCGCCGCCCGGTGCGGAAGTCGCGCACGTCCCAGCCCCGCTCGCGGGCCTGCCGCAGCAGCGCCGGATCGGGGTTGACGGCCACCGCGCGGCCGACCGCGCAGAGCATCGGCAGGTCGTTCGCCGAGTCGCTGTAGGCGGCGCACCGGGCCAGGTCCAGCCCCTCCACGGCGGCGAGCTGGGTGACCGCCTCGGCCTTCGCCGGCCCGTGCATCAGGTCACCGACCAGCCGTCCGGTGTACGCGCCGTCGACCACCTCGGCCACCGTGCCGATCGCGCCGGTCAGGCCGAGCCGGGTCGCGATCACCCGGCCGATCTCGACCGGGGCGGCGCTGACCAGCCAGACCCGCTCGCCCGCGTCGAGGTGGCGCTGGGCGAGGCGACGGGTGCCGGCCCAGATGCGCGGCGCCATCAGCTCGTCGAAGATCTCGTCGGCGAGGCGTTCCATGTCGTCGACCCGCCAGCCCTGGACGAAGGCCAGCGCGGCTTCCTTGGCCTGCGACATGTCGCCCGCGTGCTCGGTGGCGAGCAGCCGGAACCGTGCCTGCTGCCAGGCGAACCGGGCCAGGTCGCCGGTGGTGAAGTACTTCCGGGCGGCCAGCCCGCGGGCGAACCAGTAGATCGACGCGCCCTGCATCATCGTGTTGTCCACGTCGAAGAACGCGGCCGCGGTGGGGTCGGGCGTGACTGTGGTCGCCGGCGCCGAGGGGGTCTCCGACCAGCCCGCGGTGTGCCCGTGCGCGTCGGTGCTGACGGTCACCTTCCGGCTCCCGGCCACGGCGACCTCCCTGCCTCGACGACGCGTACGTGCTCCGAGTCGAGCGTATCCGGCACGGCGTGACGGCCGGGTGTCCGCCGGGAGAAGTGTGGCGCGGTAGGCGTCGACCGTTCAGCGGTCGGCCGGGCAGGTCGACGGAGCGGGCCCGAGCATGTCGCTGGCCTGCGGCGCGGGCAGCCCGCAGGCGATCGCCTCGCGGAGCGCGTCGGCGCGCTTGCCGGCCGCGTCGAGCAGGGACAGCGAGCGCCGGGTGCGCTCCCGGTCGGCGTGGTCGGGCCGGTCGAGCAGGCCGCTGACCACCCGGCGCTGGCCGGCGAGGAAGGTGTCCACCGCGTCCAGCGCCGCCGGGTCGGAGCGCTGCGCGGCGACAGTGGTCAGCAGGCGTACGCCCTGGCGGGTGTCCGCATCCATGTCGTCCAGGACGGCGCTGAAGCCGAGCCGGTCGTCGCGGACCGAGGCGGCCTCGTCGAGCCGGGTACGGGCGAAGTCGAGGAAGAGCTGCCCGCGGCTGATGTCCGAGCTGGCGAGCGCGAGCTGGGCGCGCTCGGTGGAGCGCTTCATGCCGTACAGGGCGTCACCGGGCAGCGCGTTCTCGCTGGCGGCGGAGATGCCGGAGAGGGCGACCGCCCCGGCGGCCACGCCGACCAGGATCGCGCCCCGGGCCCGCGCCCGGCGGCCGGTGATGGCGGGCAGCAGCGCGCCGCGTACGCCGGAGGTGCCGGTCTTGTCCGGAGCGCCGACGCCCTCGCGCTCGGCGGTGGCCACGAGCATCGCCCGCAGGCCGGTACGGAACTCGGCGTCCACCTCGACGTCGGGCCGCTCGGCGGTGATCCGGCGGCTCACCTCGACGAGCGCGGTGAGTTCACCGTCCGCCTTGGACCGGACGTGGTGCCGGCGTCCGCCGTTGGCCTCGTCGAGGAGTTGCGCGAAGCGCTCGGCTCGCCGACGGGAGAAGAGGTCGCTGTCCACCGCGGCACCCCCTCTCGCTGGTCACGGCCGGGCGGCCGTCGTCGTCACCAGCGACCGGTGGCAGCGTGTGGCCCGAAGCCGACCGGAACGGCCGACCTGACCCGCCGGACCGGGTGGCCCGGGGGACGCCGGGACAACCACTGGTCGCACCCGGAGAAACGGACCGCGCCGGTCGCCGGTTACGGCTGGGGCGGCGGCGAAATCACCGGGAGTGAGGGGCGGGGTGGGGTACGTCGGGCATGCGACACCGCCCGGCGAGCATGCGCCGGCCGGGTCGGACCGGTCAGGAGTGGAAGCCGTCGGGCAGCAGCCGGGCCAGCGCCCGGACCGCCCGGTATTGCAGAGCCTTGATGGCGCCCTCGTTCTTGCCCATGGCGCGGGCCGTCTCGGCCACCGAGAAGCCCTGGAGGAACCGCAGCACGATGCACTCCTGCTGCTCCGGGTTGAGCTGCTTGACGGCGGTGAGCAGGGCGACGTTCGTGATGTGCTCCACCACCGCGGCCTCGGGGCTGCCCTCGGGCCCGCGGTCCTCCCGGTCGGCGTCGAGGACGTCACCGGTGGTGACCTCCAGCCGGTAGCGCCCGGACTTGAAGTGGTCGGCGACCAGGTTGCGGGCGATGGTGACCAGCCAGGCGCCGAGGTCGCGTCCCTGCCAGGTGAAGCTGCCGATCCGCTTGAGCGCCCGCAGGAACGTGTCTGAGGTGAGGTCCTCGGCGAGCTGGCGGTTGCCGACCCGGAAGTAGACGAACCGGAAGACCGTGTCGACGTACCTGTCGTAGATCAGCCCGAACGCCTCGGACTCGCCCGCCTGCGCGCGTTCGACCAGCGTCCACACCTCGGTGGCCGGGTCGGACGGGTCGGGGCGGCTGGGGAAGCCGGTGGCGGGCGCGGCGGCCGGTACGGCGGGCAGGACGGCGGTGTCACCGGCGGTCACCGCCGGCAGGATCGCGGTCTCGGCGGCGGACGGCTCGGTCCCGGTCGCCGCGTCGCCGCGTCGCGCCTGGGCCGGCATGGTCGGGCGGGCCGGGCTGCCCAGGCGGCCGGTGGCGGGCTTCGCGTTGCCGCCCGGGGTCGCGGGGCGGGGTGGTGCCTCGTTCGTGTGGTGCGCGCGGCTGCGGACGCGCCGCCCGTCACCGCGTACCGCGAGCGGGCCGTCGGCGCTCCGCGGGCCGGGGTCCGCGCGCTCGTTGAGCGGGTTGCGCTGGGCTGGGCCGGTGACGCCGGCCGGTCGTTCGGCGTAACCGAAGGTGGTCACCGCGCCTCCCCAGGCTTGGCGGACAGTGACCGCGCCGGAGGACCGGGTAACACCCGGTCGGGCGCGGCCGGGTCGGGACGTGCCGACGGGCGGCAGATCCCCTTGAGGTGCTGGTCCAATGCGCTCACGGGCACGGGGGCCTCCTCGGGCTGAGGGGTGTCGACTCACGGCAAATGGGGTGAGCCGACCCGAGTGATGATAGGGCCAACGTCACCCACGCGTGGCAAGTCCGTTACACAGAGCGGAAGTATTTCCCGCCAGGTCGCACACATGGCGGACCGGTTGTCCGTCGCGTGTGGTTGACTTTCGCGCCGGAACCTGGTCCGCAGTGGAAAGTCCTGGTCGGAGCCGATTTTCTTTTCGCTCGGCGTGTCGCGGCAGCGGTGCGGCCGGGTCACTTCCGGCTGTCCGCCCGGGTGCCGGTGGAGATCCTCATCCCGTGGCTAGGAATCCCACCGTACGGCAATTGCAGTCCCGTGCGACGGACCCGGCGCCGTGTCCGGGCATGGCCTGTCGGACACCGCTGTGCCAGACTCAGCCACCGTGCAGGACGCCGCCGAAAGCTCCGCGCCGAACCTCGCCGACCGGCTCCGCCGCGCCGCCGCGCAGCGGGGCGACCGGGCCGCGCTGCACTGGCGCGACCGGACGCTGACCTGGTCCGAGCTGGACGACGCGGTCACCGCCACCGCCCGCGCGCTGCTCGCCGACACGCCGCCGGCCGACCGAACCGGCCACCCGCACCGGGTGGCGATCGCGTTCGGCAACACACCGGACTTCGTGGTCACCTACCTCGCCGCGCTCCGGGCCGGCCTGGTGGCCGTACCTGTCAACCCGACGCTGACCGCCCGCGAACTGCGGCACGTCCTCGCCGACTCCGGCGCCGCCGTGCTGGTCGGCGCGCCCGAGGTGACCGGCCGTGTGGACGCCGCCGAACTGCCCGCGCTGCGTGCCGTGCACACCACGCCGCCGGTGGCCGGCGACGACACCCCGGCCCGGTTCCCGGCCCGCTCCGGCGACGACCTCGCCGTCCTGCTCTACACCTCCGGCACCGAGGGCCGGCCCAAGGGCGCGATGCTGCCGCACCGGGCGCTCGCCGCCAACCACGACCAGGTAGACCGCATCGAACCCCCAGTGGTCGGCCCCGGCGACGTCGTGCTGCTCGCCCTTCCGCTGTTCCACGCGTACGGGCTGAACTCCGCGCTCGGCGCCGTCGTGCGGCACGGCGCGACCGGGGTGCTCGTCGACGAGCCCGGCCCGGCCGGCGCGCTGGACGACATCGCCCGGCACCGGGTCACGGTGCTCGTCGGCGTACCGTCGATGTTCCTGACCTGGGCCGAGGCGGAGCGTGACCCGGCCGCGGCGCTCGCCTCCGTGCGCGTCGCGGTGTGCGGCGCGGCGCCGCTGCCGCTCGCGGCCGGCGCGCGCTTCACCGAGCTGACCGGGCATCCGGTGCACGTCGGCTACGGGCTCACCGAGACCGCGCCGGTGCTCACCTCGACGCTCGTCGGCGGCGAGCCGAAACCGGGATCGATCGGCCGCCCGCTGCCCGGCGTCGGGCTGCGCCTCGTCGGGTCCGACGGCACCGAGCTGTGGCGCGACGGGGTGCCCGCCGACGCCCCGGACGAGGACGAGATGGACCTCTCCGACGAGGCGACGGGCACCGACCCCGGGCAGATCGTGGTACGCGGCCCGAACCTGTTCGCCGGTTACTGGCCGGACGGGCGGGGTGGGCCGGACCCGGACGGCTGGTGGGCGACAGGTGACGTGGCGTACGCCGACGGCGACGGAGACCTGTTCCTGGTTGACCGGCTCGGCGAGCTGATCCTGGTAAACGGCTTCAACGTCTACCCGCACGAGGTGGAGCTGGTGCTCCGCGCGCACCCCGGCGTGGCCGAGTCGGCGGTCCTCGGTGTGCCGCACCCGCGGACCGGCGAGACTGTGCGGGCGTACGTGGTCCGGGCGGCCGGCCCGCCGGTGACGGCGGACGACCTGCTAGCCCACTGCGCGCGTAACCTGGCCCGGTTCAAGTGCCCGACCGCCGTCGAGTTCGTCGACAGCCTGCCGTACTCGGCGATCGGGAAGGTACGCAAGACCGAGCTGCGCCCGGCGCCCGCGGTGCCGTCGCCGGCGACGCCGACCGAGATCCGCACGGAGGTATCAGATGTCCAGTGACCCGAGGCTCATCCTGATCACCCGGCCCGGCTGCCACCTGTGCGACGACGCGAAGGCCGCGCTCGACCGGGTGGTGGCGGTCACCGGCGACCGCTGGGTCGAGCGGGACGTCACCGGCGACCTGGAGATGGAGCGCGACTACGGCGACCGGCTGCCGGTGGTGCTGCTCGACGGCAAGGAACACGGCTACTGGCGGGTCGAGGAGGACCGGCTGCTGCGCGACCTGACCACGCCGCAGCTCTAGCCTTAGAGTGCTCGGGTGACGGGTATGCAACGCCACCTCGTGTGGGACTGGAACGGAACGCTCCTCGACGACCTCGACCTGGTGGTCCAGGCCACGAACGTCGCCTTCGCCAGCGCCGGCGGGCCGGCGGTCACCGCGGCCGAGCACCGGGTGCGGTTCCGGCGGCCGATCGCCGACTACTACGCCGAGATGCTCGGCCGGGCCGTGGACGCCGAGGCGTTCGGGACGCTCGACCGGGTGTTCCACGACGCGTACCGGGCCGGGCTGACCACCTGCGCCCTGGCCGCCGACGCCACGACGGCCATCGAGTCCTGGGAGGGCAGCCAGTCGCTGCTGTCCATGTGGTTCCACGACGAGCTGGTGCCGACCGTGCACACGTACGGGCTGACCCCGCACTTCCGCCGGGTGGACGGGCTGCGCGCCACTGTCGGCGGCGGGCACAAGGCCGAGTGGCTGGAGAAGCACCTGGCCGAGCTGGGGCTGGGCGGGCACGAGGTGGTGCTGATCGGCGACTCGCTCGACGACGCCGACGCGGCCGCCTCGGTCGGCGCCCGCTGCGTCCTCTACACCGGGGGCCTGTCCGACCCGGACCGGCTGCGCGGCAGCGGCCACCCGGCCGCCGACACGCTCAGCGAGGCGGTGACGCTGGCCCGCACGCTCGCCTGACCGGCCCGGTCAGGCGCGCAGGTGGGCCAGCACGGCCAGGACGCGGCGGTGGTGGGTGGTCGCATCAGGGGGCAGGTCCAGCTTGGTGAAGATGTTGCGGACGTGCTTCTCCACCGCGCCGTCGCTCACCACGAGCGCCCGGGCGATGGCGGTGTTCGAGCGGCCCTCGGCCATCAGCGCCAGCACCTCGCGCTCCCGCGGGGTCAGCGACGCCAGCGGGTCGTCGCGCCGCCGCCGGACCAGCAACTGGCTGATCACCTCCGGGTCGAGCACGGTGCCGCCGGCCGCCACCCGGGCCAGGCCGTCCAGGAACTCGTCGATCGCCGCGACCCGGTCCTTGAGCAGGTAGCCGATGCCGCCGCCGGCGCCGCCTGCGGTGTCCAGCAGGTCGTCGGCGTACGACACCTCGACGTACTGGGACAGCACCAGGATCGGCGTACCCGGCACCCGGCGGCGGGCCTCCACCGAGGCGCGCAGTCCCTCGTCGGTGTGTGACGGCGGCATCCGCACGTCCACCACCGAGACGTCGGGCCGGTGCGCCACCACCGCCTCGACCAGCGCGTCACCGTCACCGACGGCCGCCACCACCTCGTGCCCGAACTCGGTCAGCAGCCGGACCAGCCCCTCCCGGAGCAGTACGGCGTCGTCCGCGATCACCACCCGCATGGGTCCGGTGTCTATCACGCCCGGACCCGGCGCCGGGCCGGCGGCCCGGATACCGGGCGCGCCGCCTCACCTCGGCAGTTCGGCGTGGACCCGGGTCGGCCCGCCGGCCGGGCTGTCCACCTCCAGCGTGCCGCCGGCCGCCCGGACCCGGTCGGCGATGCCGCTGAGCCCGTGCCCCTTGGCCACGTGCGCGCCGCCGTCTCCGTCGTCGGTGACGGTGATCTCCAGCCGGCCCACCTTCCGGGTGACCTCCACCCGGCAGGCGGTCGCCCGGCTGTGCTTCGAGACGTTCGTCAGGGCCTCGGCCACCACGAAGTACGCGGTGCTCTCCAGCCCCGGGTCGAGCCGGCCGGCGGCGGTGCCCAGGTCGTCGTCGAGCGCCAGCTCGGTGGGCACCAGGGCGCGGGCGGCGAGCGCGGCGAGCGCGCTGGGCAGGCCCCTGTCGACCAGGATCGGCGGCGCGATGCCCCGGGACAGGGCGCGCAGCTCGTCCAGCGTCTCCCGGGTCTGCGCGACCGCCTCGTCGAGCGTCTGCCGGGCCGCCTCCGGGTCGGCGGCGAGCTGGTGGCGGGCCCGGCCGAGGTCCATGGCGAGCCGCACCAGCCGCTGCTGCGGGCCGTCGTGGATGTCGCGCTCCAGCCGCCGCAGCGCGACCGCCTCGGCCGAGGCGGCGGCCCGCTTCTGCTCCTCCAGCGTGATGATCCGCTGCCGCATCTCGGCCACGCCGGTGAGCAGCGAGTACGCCAGCCCGGCCTGGAGCCGGGCGCAGCCGCGCGCCACCAGCGGAAGCGTGAACAGGGCGAACAGCCCGATCGCGGTGTTCAGGGTGATCCGCGCGCCCGCGCCGTCGCCCATCCCGAGGAGCTGGCTCAGGTCCTGGTCGTCGGTGCCGCGCGGGATGGCCCAGTCGTAGGTGATGTAGAGCGTGCCGCCCAGCGCCAGCACCCACCAGACCACGAGCAGCACGAACGTGGGCAGCGCCACGAGCAGCCGGACGAACGCGTGCAGCAGGTCCAGCCACGACTGCGCGTCCCGGATCGGGGTGAACACGCGGCGCCAGAACCCGGCGCCCGGCTCGGGCGTCCGGTAGACCGGGCGTACCCGGGGCCGGTCCAGCACCCCGGCGAGCCGCAGCCGCTCGATGTCGGCCAGCCCACGGGCCGCGTAGAGGAAGCCGGCGAGGATCGGCAGGCCGAGCGTGGTCACCAGCAGCCCGGCGCTGAGTGCGATCCCCACCACGGCGAGCACGAAGCTGACGATCGCCAGCGGGAAGCCCACGAGCACGTAGGTGGTGTCGCGGGCGAGGCGGCGCAGGAGCCCGTGCACGGGGGACAGCGGAGTGGGCGCGGTGGCCAGTGGTGCTGCGGTCATGAGTCGAGGCTATGGGCGCGTGCCCCGCCCACCCATCCCGCACGCTGGCCTGTTCGGGGTGGGGTTCTCCCTACTCGAAAACGTGAGACTCGCCTCGCCACGCCGGTCACGGAGCGCTACGGGCCCCGCGCGATTGGTCAGGGAAGTCTGGATTGAGCAATAATCGCCACGCGCCGCCGAGAGACGCGGTTGATCGATCTTGCGGGAATGGAGGGGCAGGTGAAGGCGCGTCGCGAGCTTTCAAGATCGCGATTTGTGCACCCCTTCACAAACACCTACTCTGTAGTTCCGACGCGCCCTGCTAGCACAGCCGGCAATCTCGGTCGCCAGCGGGAGTCCCGAAACGACCGGCCCCCGTCGCTGGTCGAGGATCGCACCGCACGGAGTCTCATGAGCCAGCACCGTCAACCAGGCGCGCCCGGTCGCACCGGTGCCGTACCGGCACTTCCGGACCTGCCCGAGGCGACCGTGTCCCGGCTCCCGGAATACCTGCGTGCGCTGCACGCACTCGCCGACGCCGGGCACGAGACGGTGTCCAGCGAGGGCCTGGCGAACGCCGCGGGCGTCAACTCCGCGAAGCTTCGCAAGGACCTGTCCCACCTCGGCTCGTACGGCACCCGCGGTGTCGGCTACGACGTCGCGCTGCTCGTCGACCAGATCTCCTCGGTACTCGGGCTCACCCAGTGCCGCGCCGTCGCGCTCGTCGGCGTGGGTAATCTCGGTCACGCCCTGGCCGGCTACGACGGCTTCGCCAACCGCGGATTCCGCATCGCCGCGCTCGTCGACGCCGACCGGTCCCGCGTCGGCGAAGTGATCAACGGCCTGGTCGTACGGCACGTCGACGAGCTGCCCCGGATCGTCGCCGAGGAGTCGATCTCGATCGGCGTCATCGCCACGCCCGCCCCGGCCGCCCAGGCGGTCGCCGACCAGTTGGTCGCCGTCGGCGTGACGAGCATCCTCAACTTCGCGCCGTGCGTACTCTCGGTTCCGGACGGGGTCGACGTGCGCAAGGTCGACCTCGCCATCGAGCTGCAGATCCTGTCCTTCCACGAGCACCGCAAGGCATCGCTGACCGCGCTCCCCGCCACCGGCGGGTCCGCCCTCACCGCCCTGCCCGGCGGACTCGCGGCAACCGACACCCAGGAGGCGATCGGCACGTGAAACTGCTCGTCGTCGGCGCGTCCTACCGCACCGCCCCGGTCGCCACCCTGGAACAGCTGGCCGTCCCGCCCGCCGACCTCACCCGCACGCTGGACCGCCTGATCGCCCAGCCGTACGTCGCCGAGGCCGTCCTGGTCTCCACCTGCAACCGGGTGGAGGTCTACGCCGCCGTCTCCGGGTTCCACGGCGGGCTCGGCGACATCTGCGCGGTCCTGGCCGACCAGGCCGGCTGCCAGCCCGCGGCGCTCGCACCGCACCTCTACGTGCACTACGACGCCGCCGCCGTGGACCACGTCTTCCGGGTGGCCGCCGGGCTCGACTCGATGGTCGTGGGCGAGGCGCAGATCCTCGGCCAGCTCCGCGACGCCTACCACTCCGCCGGTGGCGCCGACTCGGCCGGCCGCCTGCTGCACGAGCTGATGCAGCAGGCGCTGCGGGTCGGCAAGCGGGCGCACGCCGAGACCGACATCGACCGGGCCGGGCAGAGCGTCGTCACCGCCGCGCTCGACCTCGCCGCCGAGCTGCTCGACGGCGACCTGGCGGGCCGGCCCGCCATGGTGGTCGGCGCCGGCGCGATGGGCTCGCTGGGCGTGGCCACGCTGTCCCGGCTGGGCGCCGGCCCGCTCACCGTGACCAACCGGGGTGCCGCCCGTGCCGTCCGGCTCGCCGAGTCGTACGGCGCGTCCGCCGTGCCGATGGCCGAGCTGATCACCGCACTCGCCGCCGTCGACGTCGTGGTCGCCGCCACCGCCGCCACCGAGCCGGTGCTCACCCGCGACGTGGTGACCCGGGCGCTGGCCCGCCGGGACGCCGGCCGCGGCCCGCTGGTCCTGCTGGACCTGGCCGTCCCGCGCGACGTCGAGCCCGGCGTCGACGAGCTGCCCGGCGTCGAGGTGATCGACATCGACCGGATGGCCGCCGTCCTCGCCGACGGACCGGCCGCCGCCGACGCCGCCGAGGTGGCCCGGATCGTCACCGGTGAGGTCGAGGCGTTCCTGAGCTGGCTGCGCGGCGCCGACGTCGCGCCGACGGTGGCCGCCCTGCGCGGCCGGGCCGAGGACGTCGTCAGCGCCGAGCTGCGCCGGCTCGGCCAGCGCCGCCCCGACCTCAGCGACGACCAGCGCGCCGAGGTCGCCCGCACCGTGCACCGGGTCGTGCAGCGCCTGCTGCACCAGCCGACCGTACGGGTCCGCCAGCTCGCCGCCGAGCCCGGCGGTGACCAGTACGCGGCGCTGCTGCGCGAACTGTTCGACCTGGACGTCCCGCAGACGTCCCCGGTCGACACCGTCCCCGACGTGGTCGCCACCGACTCCGACGGCCGGTCGTCGTTCGACGCCGCCGACGTCCCGCCCACCGGAGGTGCGCGATGACCGCCCCCCTTCGCCTCGGTACCCGGGGCAGCGCCCTGGCGATGGCCCAGTCCGGCCACGTCGCCGAGGCCCTCACCGCGGCCACCGGCCGGCCGGTCGAGCTGGTCGAGGTGGTGACCGCCGGCGACAGGTCCACCGCCCCGGTGCAGCGGCTCGGCGTCGGCGTGTTCGTGTCCGCGCTCCGCGACGCGCTGACCGCCCGCGAGATCGACTTCGCCGTCCACTCGTACAAGGACCTGCCCACCGCGGCGGCGCCCGGCCTGCACGTCGCGGCCGTACCGCCCCGGCAGGACCCGCGTGACGCGCTGGTGGCGACGAACGGCCGTACGCTCGCCGAGCTGCCGCCCGGCGCCCGCGTCGGCACCGGTGCGCTGCGCCGGATCGCCCAGCTGCACGCGCTGGGTATGCAGTTGGAGGTCACGCCGATCCGGGGCAACGTCGACACCCGGCTCGGCCGGGTGCTCGGCCCGGACGCCGACCTCGACGCCGTCGTGCTCGCCCGCGCCGGGCTCAACCGGATCGGCCGCGCCGACGTCATCACCGAGACGCTCGACCCGATGCTCATGCTGCCCGCGCCCGCCCAGGGTGCGCTGGCCGTCGAGTGCCGGGCCGACGACCAGGACGTGATCGAGCTGCTCGCGCTGCTCGACCACGCACCGTCCCGTGCCGCGATCACCGCGGAACGGGCGCTGCTGGCCACCCTGGAGGCAGGGTGCAGCGCACCCGTGGCCGCGTACGCCGTCCTCGCCGAAGGCGAGCCCACCGACGAGGGCGACGTCAATCAGGAGATCTACCTGCGCGGTGCGGTGATCAGCCCGGACGGTTCACGTGACCTCCGGCTGTCCCGCACCGGAACGCCCGCCGACGCGGCGGAGATCGGCAAGGCACTCGCCGCCGAACTCCTCGAACTCGGCGCCGACTCGATCCTCGGCCAGGACGCACAGGCCGGCCCGGGGACCCAGCAACTTGGGAGCACAGAATGACCCGCACCCGTAAGCCCGTAGGCCAGATCGCATTCGTCGGGGCCGGTCCCGGCGACCCGGGCCTGCTGACCCGCCGGGCGCTGGACGCCCTGGTCGAGGCCGACCAGGTGGTCTACGACCGGGGCGTACCCGAGTCGCTCCTGGCGCACGTCCGCGCCCAGGCCCGGCCCGACGCCGAGTTCAGCCCCGCCGAGGGCGTGCCGGGGGACGTGGCGAAGGTGCTGATCTCCGCGGCCCGGTCCGGGCAGAACGCCGTGCACCTCGTCGCCGGTGACCCGTTCGGCCACGACTCGGTGGTCAAGGAGGTGCAGGCGGTAGCGCGTACCGCGGCGCACTTCGAGGTCGTGCCGGGCGTCGGCCAGGCCGAGGGCGTGGCCACCTACGCGGGTGTCCCGCTGCCGGGCGTACGCACCGCCGCCGACGTCGAGGACGTCACCGCGCTGGACTTCGAGGCGCTCGCCACCGCCGTCGGGCGGGGTTCGCTGGCGCTCGCCGTGGACGCCGGTGACCTGGCCGCCGTCCGGGACGGCCTGCTGGCCGCCGGGGTCGACGGCACCACAGCGGTCGGGGTGACCGGCGACGGCACCGGCGAGACGCAGTACACCACCACGTCGAGCGTCGACTCCTTCGTCGCGGCGGCGCTCGGCTTCACCGGCCGGGTGGTGCTCACCGTCGGCGCGGCCGTCACCGACCGCGACAAGCTGAGCTGGTGGGAGAACCGCCCGCTGTACGGCTGGAAGGTGCTGGTGCCCCGCACCAAGGAGCAGGCCGGCGTGATGAGCGCACGGCTGCGCGCGTACGGGGCGATCCCGTGCGAGGTGCCGACCATCGCGGTCGAGCCGCCGCGCACCCCGGCGCAGATGGAGCGGGCCGTGAAGGGCCTGGTCGACGGCCGGTACGCCTGGGTCATCTTCACCTCGGTGAACGCGGTCCGGGCGGTGTGGGAGAAGTTCGCCGAGCACGGCCTCGACGCCCGCCACTTCGGCGGCGTGAAGATCGCCTGCATCGGTGACGCCACCGCCGAGGCGGTCCGCGCCTTCGGCATCCAGCCCGAGCTGATCCCCTCCGGGGAGCAGTCCTCCGAGGGCCTGCTGGCCGAGTTCTCGCCGCACGACGAGATCCTCGACCCGGTCGGCCGGGTGCTGCTGCCGCGCGCCGACATCGCCACCGAGACCCTCGCCGCCGGCCTCACCGAGCGCGGCTGGGAGGTCGACGACGTGACCGCGTACCGGACCGTGCGCGCGGCCCCGCCGCCCGCCGAGATCCGCGACGCGATCAAGTCGGGCGGGTTCGACGCGGTGCTGTTCACCTCGTCGTCCACCGTGCGGAACCTCGTCGGTATCGCCGGGAAGCCGCACGCGCGGACCGTTGTTGCAGTGATCGGGCCCAAGACGGCGGAGACCGCCACCGAGTTCGGCCTGCGCGTCGACGTGCAGCCGCCGCACGCCTCGGTGCCCGACCTGGTGGAGGCGCTCGCCGCCTACGCCGTCGAACTGCGGGAGAAGCTCGCCGCCATGCCGGCGAAGCAGCGCCGGGGCTCCAAGGTGCAGGGCCCGACCGCCCTGCGGTTCCGCTGACAGGAGGCCCCGTCATGCCGTACCCCGAGATCCGGCCCCGCCGGCTGCGCCGCAACGCGGCCGTGCGGCGGCTGGTCTCCGAGACCCGCGTCGACCCGGCCGAGCTGGTCGTGCCGATGTTCGTCAAGGAGGGCCTGACCGAGCCGCGGGCCATCGCGTCGCTCCCGGGAGTGCTCCAGCACTCCCGGGACTCGCTGCGCAAGGCCGCGGCGGAGGCGGTCCAGGCCGGGGTCGGCGGGATCATGCTGTTCGGGGTGCCCGAGACGCGGGACGAGACCGGCTCCGGCGGCATCGACCCGGCCGGCGTGCTCAACACGGCGATCCGGGACGTGATCGCCGAGGTCGGCGACTCGACTGTGGTGATGAGCGACCTGTGCCTGGACGAGTTCACCTCGCACGGGCACTGCGGTCTGCTCACCCCGGACGGTGGGGTCGACAACGACGCCACGCTCGCCGCGTACGCCGACATGGCGGTGGCCCAGGCCGCCGCCGGGGTCCACGTGGTCGGGCCGTCCGGGATGATGGACGGCCAGGTCGGCGTGGTCCGCAAGGCGCTCGACGCCGCCGGGCACCAGGACGTGTCGGTGCTCGCGTACGCGGTGAAGTACGCCTCCGCCTTCTACGGCCCGTTCCGCGACGCGGTGGAGTCGGCGCTGGAGGGGGACCGGCGCACCTACCAGCAGGACCCGGCGAACCTGCGCGAGTCGCTGCGCGAGGTCGAGCTGGACGTGGCCGAGGGCGCCGACATGGTGATGGTCAAGCCGGCGCTGCCCTACCTCGACGTGGTGTCGGCGGTCCGGGACGCGGTGCACGTCCCGGTCGCCGCCTACCAGGTCTCCGGCGAGTACGCGATGGTCGAGGCGGCCGCCGCGAGCGGCTGGATCGACCGGGAGCGGGTCATGCTGGAGACGCTCACCTCGATCCGCCGGTCCGGCGCCCAGATCATCCTCACCTACTGGGCCGTCGAGGCCGCCCAGTTGCTGCGCGAGCGTTACTGACCTACTGACCTACTGACCGCTGCTCGGCCGACGTGGCCCGTGCTGTCGGCTCGTGCGGCGGCGGCCGGGGCTCGGCTCGCCGAGTTCCTCGGTTTCGCCCTCCTCGTTGTGGTCGCCGCACGTTGTCCACAGCCCAAGGCGGTCACTGAGCGTATCTTTTCGGTCGCGGGGCAATTCACCCCTCACCGACTTTGCTCTGCAGCCATTGGCGCAACTGTCACGAATCGTGAGCGCTGCGTCGGTGGCTGCAGAGCAAAGTCTGCCGAGGTAGTTATCTCTGCCGCGGCGATCGCGAGGTTTATGTCCGCTTAAGCCTGGTTAATGCTGCGGTCAGGTCACTCGCTTTGGCGACAGGTATTAACGCTGAGTGAGCATCACTCTCTGTGTGTGCCGACGGTCGCTGCCAAGCGGGGTCGGACGTCGCATCCCGGGTTTTCCACAGGGGGGGGGAGAGCGGGGTTGCCCGGTCGGTGCGGGGGCGGGACCGTGGGCGGCGTGACAGACATCGCCGACACCGAGCCGGAGGCGCCCACCGCACCCGGCGCGTCCACCGCATCCGGCACGCTCACCGCATCCGGCACGCCCACCGCACCCGGCGTGCCCGCCTCGGCGGCGGCAGACGGCGGGCCGGCTCTGCTCACGGAGCCGTTCGACGTGCCGTTCCCGGCGCCGGGGATCGTCCGGGCGGTGCGTCGCCGGGCCGACACCAGCCAGCGCGAGCTGGCCCGGTTCGCCCGGGTGCATCCGAGCACTATCGGGCGTATCGAGGCGGGGACGCTGACGCCGAGCCTGGCCATGCTGTCGCGCATCGTCGGCACGGCCGGCTTCCGGCTCGTGGTCGTCGACGAGGCCGGCCGGGTGCTCAAGCCGATGCGTGACCGGGCCGACCTGCGCGACGGCGCGGAGCGGCGGTACCCGTCCCACCTCGACATCGTCACCGACCCGGAGCCGGGGGAGTGGTGGGCCGACCGGTACGGGCTGGCCCGCCCGCCGGAGACGTTCTACCGCAACCGGGAGGTCCGGGACTGGCTGCGCCGCCGCAGCCAGTGGGAGGTGCGGGTGGCCAAGTACCGGAGCGTGCCGCCCCCGCCCGACCCGCAACGGTGCGGATACCGCGGCGGGGGGGGGGGGGGGGGGGGGGGGGGGGGGGGGGGGGGGGGGGGGGGGGGGGGGGGGGGGGGGGGGGGGCGGGGGCGGGGGCGGGGCCGCGCGCCCGGGGCGGGCGCGCGCCCCCCCCCCCCCCCCCCCCCGCCCCCGGCGCGCGCGGCCCGCCCCCCCCCCCCCCCGCGGCACACCGCTCAGTCGTCGTTCAGGATCGTCCCGACGCCGGACGGGTCGGCCAGCCGCAGGCCCGGCACGCCGGCCACGTACAGCGTGAGCTTCTCGTCCGCCTCGCGCTTACGGTCGCCGCGCACGGCGACCGGGAACGTCAGCGAGGTCCGGCCCGCGGCCAGCACACGGCAGCCCACGTACGGGTCGTAGTCCGACCCGGCCTGGGCGGTGGTGCCGTAGGTGGTGGCGCAGATGAGGGCCGGCTCGGAGAGCGGGCGGGACACGGTGACGGTGAACGTCATCGTGCTGGTGCCCTTGTCTCCCTCGGTGACCGAGGCGTCCGCGACCCGCAGCGAGGCGCGCGACCGGAACCGGGCCACCTGCGGGTCGTGGTCGCTGGCACCCCGGTCGCCGAGCTCCGGCGCGTCGGTCGGGTAGTCGGCGTTGATGTGCGCCGTCCGTACCTGCACCAGGTCGTCGTGCATCGGGTCGTTCACGAACAGGTTGTCCAGCGTCTGCGCCTGGCCGCTGAAGGTGTACGAGTACGCCGACGCCGGCGCCTCCTTCACCAGGTCGTCCCAGAGGTTGTGCAGCCCGGCCTCGTAGAGCGGGGCGAGCTGGTCCGACGGGGTCGGGTTCTGGGCGGTGGCGATCGGGTCATCCGGGCGGGGGAAGACGTTCAGGTCGCCGCCGTACACCACGCGGGCGTTCGGGTCGCTCGCCTCGACCGCCTGCACGATCGCCGCACCGTACGCGGCCTGCTCACGGCGCTGCCCGACCCGGCTGTCCGGCCCGGACGAGAAGTGGTTGGCGACCGCCCAGAGCGTGAACCGCTCGGTCGATCCGGGGCCGGCCTTCACACTGAACCGGGCCACCTGCGCCGCGCGGGTGTAGACGTTGCTGCCGTCCACGCCGGTCGACCGGTCCACGTCGGCCGGCAGCACCGCGTTGAGCGCCTTCGGGTTCTGCACGTCGGCGTTGGACGGCAGCGCCGCCGAGCGGTACTGGACCGTGGGGGCGGAGCCGAGCAGCGGGTCCGCGGCGGTCGCCTCGGCCAGCGTCAGCCGGTCGGTCCGGTAGAGGAACGCCGAGGCGATGCCCCGGGCGTCCGCGCCGGTCCGGTCGTACGCGGCGGCGTACGCCGGGCCGCCGTTCGCGGCGATGGCGAGCGCCAGCTCCTGCACGGTGTCCGGCGCGCCGTCGGCGTTGTCGGTGTCGCCGCAGGCGAGCGCGCCGTCGACCACCGAGCAGATGTCCTGGTCCTCGGCCTCCTGCACCAGGATCAGATCCGGGCTGTGCAGCGACTGGACGATCTGCCGGGCCTGCGCGGCCAGCTTGGCGGCGTACGCCTCCGGGCTCGCCGGCACGTAGTCGAACGGCGGGCTGACGCCGGGGCAGCCGGTGTTGCCGGCGAAGTCGCAGCCGTCGAACGGGTCGTCCCGGTAGTCGTACAGGTTCTCCACGTTGTACGTGGCGATCGCTACCTCGCTGCCGCGGTCGGCCGGCTGCGGCGGGTGGTTCGCGGCCGGGTCGGCGCCACCGGTCAGGGTGAGCTGCTCGGGCTGCACGCTGTACTTGCTGAAGGCGTACGAGACGGAGCCGTAGGCGTCCTCGGTGAGCGTGTCGAACGTGCGCGCCTCGGGCAGCAGCGCCCGGGAGTCGCCGGCGGTCGCCTTCACGCCGCCCGCACCCAGCAGGATGCGCTGGTTGTTGCCGTTGTCGAACAGCGTGCCGGGGATGTCGTCGAGCGGGTGCGCGTCCCGGAACACGCGCCGGGCGTACGGGTCGGACCGCTTCATGATCGGGTCCTCGCGGTCCAGCACGTAGATCTCGGAGTCGGCGGTGGAGGAGTAGATGTGCCGGGGCGCGGAGACGCCGCTGCCGGCGCGTACCCGCATCCGTTCGCCCTCGTGCCGCTCCCAGAACAGGTCGGCGGCGGCCGCCTCGGCCGGCGGGACCGCGTCGTCGACCCGGACCGCCGTGTCCACGTCGAGGCCGGAGTCCAGCTTGCGGACCAGCGAGGCGCCGGAGAGCTGGGTCTGGTTGAAGTACTCGGAGACCCGGCCGCGCAGCACGACCTCGTCGCCGACGGTCGGGGCGTACCCGCCGATCAGCGTGGTGAACGAGCCCATGAAGACGAACAGGCCGTCGGAGGTCAGCGGGTCGCCGTCGGAGCTGCCGAGCCGGCTCTGGAGGTAGAAGCCCCACTGGTCGGCCCCGGCCGAGCTGCGGGTCAGCGACATTCCGGTGATGACGCCGCGTACGTCGTACAGCGTGGAGCTGGTGCCGTTGCCGCTGGCCGGCGCGAGCGGCGACCGGTCGGTGCGGCCGTCCTCGTCGTCGGCGGTGCGGCCCTGCACCTCGCCGATCGACAGCACACTGGTGGCCTGCACGGTGAGCGTGCAGGTGGCGCTGTCGCCGTCGGCGTCGGTGGAGGTCAGTGTGACCGCGTAGCCACCGGCCGGCAGGCCGGTGGCGGTCAGCGTCGCGGTGGCCGTGCCGCCGTCGGCGGTCGCCGGGGTGAACGCGGTACGGCTGATCGAGCCGCTCGTCGGCACCGGCACGACCGAGGTGACCGCCAGGTCGGTGATCGTGTCGTCGGCGTCGGTAGCGGTCACCTCGCGGGTCGCGGTGGCGCCCGCCGACAGCGTCAGCGCGCCGCCGCAGGCCAGGGTGGCCGGCTGGTCGACCGGTCCGCCGCCGCCGACGGTGTGGCTGCCCAGCCCGTCGAACGTGTCGGTGGCGAAGCCGGCCCACTGCGCGGCCGGATCGAACGGGTCCGCCGGGTCGGTGTCGCCGGCGGTCACCGACGGCAGGCGGCGCAGCGTGTTGTCCGCAGTGCTGGTCAGCCCGCTGCCCCACTCGGTGCCCGGGTCGACGCCGACCTGGCCGAGGGAGTCGACCACCGTGCCACCCTTGCGCAGCACTATCGCGTCGTCGCCGTTGAACAGCGAACCGGAGTACGTCTGGTCGGCCTGGGCGAGGATCGCCGGCGCGGCCGCCGCGGCGGCGAAGACGAACACGTCACCGGCGGCGACGGTCCCGGTCAG
This sequence comes from Micromonospora sp. ATLC20, assembly GCF_057196585.1. Lineage (NCBI taxonomy): Bacteria > Bacillati > Actinomycetota > Actinomycetes > Micromonosporales > Micromonosporaceae > Micromonospora > Micromonospora sp. ATLC20. The sequence goes on along the minus strand of NZ_JBXUOV010000048.1, from coordinate 5,941 downwards.
GGCCACGTTCGTCGAGGTGGTGGCGCCGTTGAAGAAGAGCTGGAGCTGGTAGCCGCCGGCAGCCAGGTCGATCGGGGCGCCGGTGCCGTTGTACAGCTCGACGGCCTTGTTGTTCGACGACCCCTCGACGTACTCGGAGATGAAGAGGTCGGTGGGCGCGGCGCTGGCCGCGGTGGGTGCGACAGCGATCGCCGTGAGGGTGACGGCGGCGGTGGTCGCGAGCGCGGCGAGGGTGCGGCGCGGGCGCATGGGGCCTCCACGATGGGTGGACAGGAACTAACGAACGTTAAGGCTCTCGTGGGTACACCGTCCAGCCCTTCGATGGCCGGGCGGTGAACGGTCAGCGGTGACTGTCCAGCCGGTGCACCAGTTCGGCGACGTCCACACCGTATTCGCACCAGTCGCGGTCGGGGCGGTAGCCCAGCTCGGCGTTGACCTTCAGCATCGACTCGTTGTCCTGCGCGTTCCAGGTCTGCACCTCGGCCACCTCGGGCTCGGCCGAGCGCAGCTCCAGCAGCATCCGCGCCTTGATGGCCCGGTCGATGCCGTAGCCGCGGTGGTCGTGCACGACGATCGTGTCGTACTGGTCGGCCCGGGTCGGGTGCTGCGCCGGCACCACCACCTCGGTCAACCCGGCCACCTCGCCGGTCTGCTCGTGCAACGCGAGCACGATGTACGGCTTCATGCCGCGCCGGTGCAGCGTGGCGAGGCTGTCGCGCAGCCGGTCCGGGTCGTAGGAGCTGGGCCGCAGCTCCACGTCGTCGGAGTCGCGCACCTCGGCCTTCGCCCGCGCGTACGCCTCGATCAGCTCGTCCGGCGGGCCGCCCGGCCAGAACTCCACGCGGTAGCCCGCGCCGACCTCGGCGGCCATCTCGGTGAGCGCCGGCCAGTCCACCGAGCGCAGGTCGAGCACGCTGCGGGTCTCCACGTAGTCGCGGGTGAAGCCAAGCGACTCGTAGAACCCGACGGCCGGGGTGTCGCCGACCACCTCCACGCCGATCGACTGGAAGCCCTCGTCCCAGGCCCGGCGGGCGGCCACCCGCACCAGCTCACGGCCGATCCCGCTGCGCCGGACCGCCGGGTGCACCAGCACCTCGAGCACGCCGATGCCGCCGAGCAGCAGCACGTGCACATGCCCGAGGATCGCACCGGCCGTGCCGTCCGGGGCGGCGTCGTCCTGCGCGACCCACGAGATCCGCCGCTCGCCGGGCATCACCTCGGACAGATACTCCCGCATGGAGCTCTCCCGCCAAGGCGGATCCTGCGGCAGATCGGCCGCCAGGACCGCGTTCAGCGTGTCCAGCAGGGACGCGATCTCGGCGGACGACGCGGTCCTGGGATCCCACTCGCGCACCATCACCCGTCTAGCTTGCCGTCAACGGCAGCCGGGGGGAAGGGTTCAGTCCGCGAATGTACGCGAGCCGTCACCTCACGTTGCGGCTGAGCCTGCCGTACTCGTCGGCCTTGTCGAAGACGGCCTGGGCGTACCGACGCACATCGTTGTAGGACAGGATGGCGCCCCACCAGTCACCCGGGATGGTCATGTTCCGGCCGCCCTTGCACAGGTAGAGCCCGGCGGCCAGCGCCGCGTCGTCGATGTCGTGCGGGTTCTTCACCCCGTCGCCGTCGGCGTCCGCACCGATCTCCTGCCAGGTGGTGGGGATGAACTGCATCGGGCCGAGCGCCCGGTCGTGGACCCGGTCGCCGTCGAGCAGCCCCTGGTCGGTGTCGAGGATCCGGGACCGGCCGCCCTGCCCGTCGAGCGGCTCTCCCTTGATCTCCGGCAGGGCCCGGCCGTCGGCCTGCAGCGTGGCGCCGTTCGCCGCGCCGTGGCGCGACTCGACGTACCCGATGGCGGCCAGCGTGGTCCAGCTCAGCTGGCACCCACGGTTGGTCTGGGCGAGCACCAGTTCGGCGTACGCGTACGCCTGGAGCGCCACCACGGGGACGCCGGTCACCGCGCTGACCCGCTGCGCCCAGCCGGTGAGCGCGTCGGCCGGGCGCCCGGCGGGCAGCACCGGGGCGGTGGTCGCACCGGGCAGCGGCGTGCCGGTGGGCGCGGCGGTGCCGGGCAGGCCGGTCAGTTCCGGCAACAGCGGCGTGGCGGGCGCCGCCGCGGTCTGCGGCACGCTCTGCGACGGCGTGGCCTCGGCGACCGTCTCCGGCCGGCCGACCGCCGCCGGCACGACCACCGCACCGGCAGTGGCGGCGGCGGCGACCAGGGCGAGCAGGAACAGCGCGGGCAGCGTGGTGCGCCCGCCGGGCCGCCGGGACCAGGCACGGGTGCCCCGGGCGGCGCCGACGACGAGCTGCCTCGGGCGCGTCCGGACGGCGTGCGCGAACGGCATCCGCCGACGCCGCCCGCCGCTCTCGGCCGCCGCCTCGGACAACGCCTTCGACTCCGGCTGCTCGTCCCCGCCCGTCCCGGGTTCGCCGTCCGCCTTCACCGCCGGTTCGGGCTGCGGCTTCCCGGTGGGCTCGGCGTCCGCGTCGTGCTTGGCGTCCGGCTCGCGATGCGGCTTCTCGCCGGGCTCGGCGCCGGCCTTGCGGGGCCGCGGGATGGCGGGGGTGCCGTCGTCGGGTGGCGCGGCGGGTCGCAGGGGCCGGGCCGTCGCTCGCCGTTCGCCGTCCACCACCCGTCGAGTATCACCCATCCGGGTGGCGACGTCAGGCCCGGCCGTACGCTTGGGACATGCCCCGGTACGAGTTCCGTTGCCGCGCCTGCGGCGACACCTTCGAGGTCAGCCGTCCGATGGCCGAGGCCGCGCAGCCGGCCGCCTGCCCGCAGGGCCACGCCGACACGGTGAAACTGCTGTCCACGGTGGCCGTCACCGGACGCGGCGGCTCCGCCCCGAGTGGTGGGATTCCCAGCGGCGGTGGTTGCTGCGGCGGCTCCTGCGGCTGCTGACTTTCCGCATTCCGTCCCGCGGGTCGATCGGGGTCTTGCCGCCGGTGTGATCTTTTGGCACCTTGGGGCGGAATCTGCCCAGCCGTTCTCACGATGCGTGACGGCGCGACCATAGGGCAGCATGAACCCGACGTCACCGGGCGGAGGTTCGACGTATGTCGCAAGGACACCACCTCCCCAGCGGGTGGGTGACCTTCGTGTTCACCGACATCGAGGGCTCGACGCGGCTGGCCCGGATGCTCGGCCCGGTCTACCGCCCGGTCCTGCACGAGCACCGGCGGCTGCTGCGCGACACCCTGGCCGGCACCGACGGAGCCGAGCTGCTGACCGAGGGGGACTCGTTCTTCCTCGCGTTCCCCGACGCCGCCGCCGCGGTCCGCGCCTGCCTGACCGCGCAGCGCGCGCTCGCCGGGCACGAGTGGCCCAACCCGGACGCCACCCCCCGGGTACGGATGGGACTGCACACCGGCTACGCCGAGCCCCGCGACGGCGAGTACGCCAGCCCCGAGGTGCACCGGGCCGCCCGGGTGGCCGCCGCCGCGCACGGCGGGCAGGTGCTCTGCTCGGCCGCCACCGCCCGGCACGCCGACCCGCTGCCGGACGGGGTGTCCCTGCTGGACCTCGGACTGCACCGGCTGCGCGGCTTCGACGACCGGGAGCGGCTGTTCCAGCTCGTCGCGCCCGGGTTGGAGCGGCGGTTCCCGCGTCCCCGTACCGCCGACGCGACGGCGCACAACCTGCCCACCCAGGTCACCTCGTTCGTCGGCCGGCAGGCCGAGCGCGCCGAGCTGGGGCGGCTGGTCGAGGCGTACCGGCTGGTGACGGTGCTCGGCGCGGGCGGCGCCGGCAAGACCCGGCTGGCGGTGGAGCTGGCCTCCGGACTCGTCGAGGACTACCCGGACGGCGTCTGGTTCGTCGACATCGCCGCGGTGACCGACCCGGGGCTGGTGGCGTTCGAGATCGCCGCCGTGCTCGGCCTCCGCCCGGAGCCCGGCCGGCCGATGGTCGACACCCTCGTCGAGTACGCGGCGCCGCGCCGGATGCTCGTGCTGCTCGACACCTGCGACGCCCAGACCGCCGCGTCGGCCGAGGTGATCGGCCGGCTGCTCGCCGGTGGCCGGGGTGTGCGGGTGCTGGCGACCAGCCGGGAGTCGTTCGGCGTGCCCGGCGAGGTGGTGTGGCGGATACCGCCGCTGTCGGTGGACGAGGGCCCCGACGGCGGGGGGAGCGACGCGGTGGCGCTGCTGCTGGACCGTACCGCAGTGGCCCGCGGCGGCCGGGCGCCGGAGCCGGCCGAGCAGGCGGACCTGCACCGGGTGGTACGCCGCCTGGACGGGTTGCCGCTGGCCATAGAGCTTGCCGCCGCCCGGCTGCGGGTGCTCTCGGCCGGGCAGTTGGCCGAGCGGCTGGACGACATGCTGGGCACGCTCGACGCCGGGCGGGAGACGGCGGAACCGCCGCCGGTGGAGGCGGGCTGGAGCGGCAACCAGCAGGACACGGTGGACCTGGTGGCCGCCGCGACCGGCGCCGCACCGCCCACTCCGGCGACGCGGGCGGTGCAGCGGTCGGCGAGTGAGCGGCACCTGACCATCCAGGCCACTGTGACCTGGTCGTACCGGACGCTCGGCGCGCGCTCGGCCCGGCTGCTGCGCTGGATGGCGGTGTTCGCCGGGCCGGTGGACCTGCCGACCGTGCAGTGGCTGCTCGACGAGGACCCGCTCGACCCGCTCTCGGTGCTTGTGGACAAGTCGATGGTGCTGGCCGAGCCGCACGCGTCCGGCAGCACCTACCGGATGCTCGACCCGATCCGCGCGTACGCCGCGCGGCGGCTGGTCGAGGCCGGCGAGGAGCAGAGCGCCCGGGACCGGCACGTCGCCTGGTGCCGGCACGCGCTGGACCGGGCGCACCTGGGCCCGGACGGCCGCCCGGTGACGCTCTCCCTGTACGCGCTCGATCCGCTGGCGAACGAGTTGCGGGCCGCGTTGCGCTGGTGCGCCACCGGCGGCAGCGCCCGGTCGGGTCTGTCGCTCGCCGGTGACCTGGATCAGTGGTGGCGGGAGCGCGGCCTGGCCCGGGAGGGGCGGCTGTGGCTGTTCCGGCTCTACGGCCGGCTCGCCGAGACCGGTGAGCCGATGCCGGACGCCGAGCTGGCCGCCGCGTACCACATGCACTCGCTGCACGCGGGCGCGGACGGCGAGTTCGGCGAGGAGCTGCGGTACTCGCAGCGGGCCGAGGCGGCCGCCCGGCAGTCCGGCGACCGGGGTCTGCTGGCCCGGGTGCTGGCCGGACGCGCGGCGCCGCTCGTCGACATGGGGCAGTTCGCCGAGGCGGAGCGGATCTGCCGCGAGGTGATCGACTGGGCGTACGCGCAGGACGTGGTGGGGGACGCGCTGCTGGCCGTCTACAACCTCGCCGAGCTGCTCTGGCGCCGGGGCGCGCTGGACGAGGCGGCCGACCTGCTCGCCGCGGCCCGCCCGGTCGAGGCGGCCCGGCCGGCCGAGCGGGGCGGCCGGTCGGTGGACATGCTGCTCGGCATGGTGGCCCTGGCGCGGGGTGATCTGGTCGCCGCGCACGAGCACCTGCTGGTGGCGTTGCGGTCCCGGATGAGCCACGGCTACCTGGGCCGGGCCTGCGACACGATAAACGCGATAGCGGTGCGCTGCGCGCTCGCCGGGGACGCGCTGGCGGCGGCCCGGCTGTTCGGGGCGGCGCAGGCCACCCGGGCGAACCTGCGGGCTACGCCGGGGATATACGGCCCGTACTGGTCGGCCCGGCAGGCGGAACTGCGGCGGGTGCTGGGTGACGAGGCGTTCGACGCCGCCTACGGGGCCGGTACGGGGCTGCGGCTGGACGAGGTGGCGGCGCTGGCGCTGCACGTCGAGCACCCGGACCTGGCCGCCGACTCGCCCCGGTTCGGCACGCAGACGCCGGGCTCGTGGCCGGCGTTCGAGCCGCGCAGCACTGCGGGCTGAGCCGGCCGGGCGCGGCGGGTCGGCCGGCTGAGCGCGGCGGGGAGCCCGCCCGGTGGCGGAC
>NZ_JBXUOV010000047.1:0-37542 GCF_057196585.1 Micromonospora sp. ATLC20 | reverse complement strand
GGCGGAGGCAGGGCGAGGAACGGCCGGCCGGAGCGCCGGGATCCGGCGGGCGGCGGAACGAAGTGCTCGGCCATGACCGGCCTCAGCGTCCGGCGGCGCCGCGGGCCTGCCGGCGGGACGCGGCCACGCCGAGCCCGGCGCCGACCACTGTCACCGCCAGCCCGACCGGCACCAGCAGGCCACCGAGCCCGGGGCCGGCGGTGCCGCCGAAACCGGTCGCCGGGCCGCGGCTGGGCAGGTGGCTGGGCGGGTGGGTCGGCTGCCGGGTGGGCTGCCCCTGCTTGACCACCTGGAGCATGGTGGAGGCGGTCTCCCCGCCCGGGCACTCCAGCTTGACCCGGTAGTTGCCGGGCCGGGTGCGCTCGTGGACCATCGGCGAGGCGGTGAGCAGGCCGCGCTGCGGCTGCACCTGGACCCTGCCGAACGCGTCCGAGGTGACGATCGCCGGCACGGTGTTGTTCCGGCAGCTCGCCCGGATGCCGACGAGGTAGCCGGGCGAGACGGTGCCCGGGGTGACCTCCACGAAGATCACGTCGGCCGGGGGCTGTTCCGGCACCGGTTCGGCGGCGCGCGGCGCGGCCTGGGCGGGCAGCGCGCCGGCCAGCGGGGCGGCGCACGCGGCGGCCGCGACCAGCAGCGCCCTACGTACCCTGAACGACCCCATGACCCCTCCCGGCGTACGGGATGAATCCTCTCACCCCTGGGCGCACATCACATCCGATCCGGGCTAGGCTCGGGTCGCTGTGACCCTCCCCGACATCACCGCCGGCCGCATCCGCACCTTCCATCCGCGTCGCGGACGGATGAGCGAGCGGCAGCGCGACGCGCTCACCCGGCTCTGGCCCGCGTACGGCCTGGAGATCGCCGCCCTCGACGGGCCGTGCGATCCGACGACGCTGTTCGGACGACGGGCGCCGCTGGTACTGGAGATCGGCTCCGGCATGGGCGACGCCACCGCCGCCATGGCGGCGGCCGACCGGGACCGACACTATCTGGCGGTCGAGGTCCATACGCCGGGAATCGCCAACCTGCTCGACCTGGTGGAACGCCACGGTCTGGACAACGTACGGGTGGCCGAGGGCGACGCGCTGGACCTGGTCCGCGCCATGCCGGAGGGCTGCCTGGACGCGGTGCACGTCTTCTTCCCCGACCCGTGGCCGAAGACCCGGCACCACAAGCGGCGGATCATCGCGCCGGCGCACGTGGCGCTGCTGCGGTCCCGGCTGGCGCCGGGCGGCACGCTGCACTGCGCGACCGACTGGGCCGAGTACGCCGAGTCGATGCGCGAGACGCTCACCGCCGACCCGGAGCTGGTCCACGTGTACGGCGGCTACGCGCCCCGCCCGGCGCACCGGCCGGTGACGAAGTTCGAACGCCGCGCGCTGACCGCCGGCCGGGAGGTCTTCGACCTGATCCACCGGCGGCGCTGAAGCCGGTGCGCTGAACCCGGTTGGCGCGGCCGGGTGTGATCCAGGCACGATGGGAGCCGCCATGACTCTCACCGCCGCGCTGCCGAAGACCGCCGATCCCGACACCCTCTACGACGCGTTCGCCTCCTGGGCGTCCGAGCGCGGCCTGGACCTCTATCCCCATCAGGAGGAGGCGGTCATCGAGATCGTCTCCGGCGCGAACGTGATCATGAATACGCCGACCGGCTCGGGCAAGAGCCTGGTGGCGATCGCGGCGCACTTCGCGGCGCTGGCGGACGACCGGACGACCTTCTACACCGCGCCGATCAAGGCGCTGGTCTCGGAGAAGTTCTTCGCGCTGTGCGAGGTCTTCGGCGCGGAGAACGTCGGCATGCTCACCGGCGACGCCAGCGTCAACGCGGACGCGCCGATCATCTGCTGCACCGCGGAGATCCTGGCCAACCTGGCGCTGCGCGAGGGCCGCCGCGCCGACGTCGGCCAGGTGATCATGGACGAGTTCCACTTCTACGCCGAGCCGGACCGCGGCTGGGCGTGGCAGGTGCCGCTGATCGAGCTGCCGCAGGCCCAGTTCGTGCTGATGTCGGCCACGCTCGGCGACACCACCCGCTTCGTCGACGACCTGAGCCGGCGCACCGGGCGGCCGACCGCCGTCGTCCGCTCGGCCGAGCGGCCGGTCCCGCTCCTCTTCTCGTACGCGACCACGCCGCTGCACGAGACCCTGGAGGAGCTGCTGGAGACCAAGCAGGCCCCGGTGTACGTCGTGCACTTCACCCAGGCCGCCGCGCTGGAACGCGCCCAGGCGCTGATGAGCGTGAACGTCTGCACCCGTGCCGAGAAGGACATGATCGCCCAGGCGATCGGCAACTTCCGGTTCACCTCCGGCTTCGGCAAGACGCTGTCCCGGCTGGTCCGCCACGGCATCGGCGTGCACCATGCGGGCATGCTCCCGAAGTACCGCCGCCTGGTCGAGACGCTCGCCCAGGCCGGCCTGCTCAAGGTCATCTGCGGTACCGACACGCTCGGTGTCGGCATCAACGTGCCGATCCGTACCGTGCTGTTCACCGGCCTGAGCAAGTACGACGGCACCCGGACCCGGCTGCTCAAGGCCCGCGAGTTCCACCAGATCGCCGGCCGGGCCGGGCGGGCCGGGTTCGACACGCTGGGCCGGGTCGTGGTGCAGGCCCCCGAGCACGTGATCGAGAACGAGAAGGCGCTCGCGAAGGCCGGCGACGACCCGAAGAAGCGCCGCAAGGTGGTGAAGAAGAAGCCGCCGGAGGGCTCGATCGGCTGGGGCGAGCCGACGTTCCAGCGCCTGGTCGAGGCCGAGCCGGAGCCGCTCACCTCCAGCTTCCAGGTCAGCCACTCGATGCTGCTCAACGTGATCGGCCGTCCCGGCGACGCGTTCGCCTCGATGCGGCACCTGCTCACCGACAACCACGAGGACCCGGCCGCGCAGCGCCGGCACATCCGCCGGGCCATCGCCATCTACCGCGCGCTGCGCGCCGGCGGCGTGGTCGAGGAGCTGCCGGAGCCGGACGAGACCGGCCGCCGGGTACGCCTCACCGTCGACCTCCAGCTCGACTTCGCGCTCAACCAGCCGCTGTCACCGCTGGCGCTGGCCACAGTCGAACTGCTCGACCGGGAGTCGCCGTCGTACCCGCTCGACGTGCTCAGCGTGATCGAGTCGATCCTCGACGACCCGCGCCAGGTGCTGTCCGCGCAGCAGTTCAAGGCCCGTGGCGAGGCGGTCGCCGCGATGAAGGCGGAGGGCATCGAGTACGAGGCACGCCTCGAACTGCTCGACGACGTGACCTGGCCCAAGCCGCTCGCCGAGCTGCTGGACTCCGCGTACGAGATGTACCGGCAGGGCCATCCGTGGGTCGCCGACCACCAGCTCTCCCCCAAGTCGGTGGTCCGCGACATGTACGAGCGGGCGATGACGTTCCCCGAGTACGTCCAGTTCTACGGGCTGTCCCGCTCCGAGGGACTGGTACTGCGCTACCTCGCCGACGCGTACAAGACGCTGCGGCAGACCGTCCCCGAGGACGCGAAGACCGAGGAACTGGTCGACCTCATCGAGTGGCTGGGCGAGCTGGTCCGCCAGGTCGACTCCAGCCTGATCGACGAGTGGGAGCGGCTGCGCAACCCGTCGGACGTGGCCGAGGTGGCCGCCTCGCTGGACGACCGGCCGCCGGCGGTGACGCGCAACGCGCGGGCGTTCCGGGTGCTGGTGCGCAACGCGATGTTCCGCCGCGTCGAGCTGGCCGCGCTGCGGCGCTGGGACCTGCTCGGCGAGCTGGACGCGGGCGACGGCTGGAACGCCGACGCCTGGGCCGACGCGCTGGAGCCGTACTTCGAGACGTACGACTCGATCGGGGTGGGGCCGGACGCGCGCGGGCCGGCGCTGCTGATGATCGAGCAGGGCCGCGAGAAGTGGACCGTACGGCAGATCCTGGACGACCCGGACGGCGACCACGACTGGGGCATCAGCGCCGAGATCGACCTGGCCGCCTCGGACGAGACCGGCGCGGCGGCGGTCCGGATCACCGACGTCGGCCAGCTCTAGGACTACGCGAAAAAGGGCCGCCCGGGATGTCCGGGCGGCCCTTTTCGTGCCCTGGGCGATGTCAGACCCGTCGATTAGAATGTATGTACTAATCGAGCTGCTGACCTGGGAGGATGCTCGTGACTGCGCCCACCTCCGCGACCCCTGTCACCCCCTACGCCACCCTCCTCGGATTCACCCGGTACGTCGACCGCACCGGCCCCACGAAGGCCACCTTCGTCGGCGGCCTGCGCCGGCAGCGGGCCAGCCGGCACGGCTTCAACCCGCACGGCCAGTTCGTCAAGGCGCTCAAGGCCGACGTCGCCTTCCACACCGGCGGCACCCACCTCGCGCAGGTCGCCGACCTGGTCAAGCCGCGCTGGCGCCCGCTCTACGAGGCGCTCGTGCCGGGCGCGACCCGCTGGCTGCACTCGCTCGGCGAGCCGGCCGGCGTCGACCTGGCCCAGACCCGCGACGCCCTCGCGATGCTGGGTGACCTGCCCGTGAAGATCAACCCACAGTTCGGCGTCCGGTACGCCGACGGCCGGGCCGAGGCGATCCGGCTGCACTTCGACGAGGCGCCGCCGAGTGAGGAGGCCACCCTCGCCACGCTGCACCTGATGGCCCGGCACATGGACGCGGTGCTGCCGCACGCCGAGCCGGTCCTGGTCGACGTACGGCGCGGCGAGGCGCACCGGATGCCCGCCGACGTCAAGCCCGAGCAGATCGAGCAGTGGCTCGCCGGTGAGGCGGCCGCCTTCCGGGCCATCTGGTCCACCGCCGCCTGACCGAGCGATCCGCTCCGGCTCACCGCCGCCCCCCACCGAACGGCCGTCCCGCTCCCGGGACGGCCGTTCGGCGTGCTGCGCTCGGGGCGACCGGTCGGGCCGGAGGTGCCGCCGCAGCAGGGCGGCGGTCGTCACCGCCCGGGCGGCACCGCCCCTGATGTGCGCTTTCTTCTCCAGGCTCAGGTTAGAGGCATATGTGGGTAATAGTCGGGAACACCCCGGCATGGCCGGGGACTCCATGACCTCGTCGCGCTGGTCCCGTTCGCGGACGCGCTGGAGCGCAACCCGGCGGCGGCTCGGCACGAACCCGCCTGACTCCGCCTCGTCCCCGCCGTCCGTCGTCCCGTTCCGCCGCCCGTCGTCCGTCGAGGAGCACCAGTGGTAACGAACGACTCGCCTGTCGTACCCCCGCTACGGACCGCCCGCGCCCCGCGCCCGGTCCGCGGTCGTCTCATCCTGCTCGGGCCCGCGTTCGTGGCGGCGGTCGCCTACGTCGACCCCGGCAACTTCGCCACCAACTCCACGGCCGGGGCCCGGTACGGGTACCTGCTGGTCTGGGTGGTGGTGGCGGCGAACCTGGCCGCCATGCTGGTGCAGACGCTCACCGCGAAGCTCGGCCTGGCCACCGGGCGCAGCCTGCCCGAGCTGTGCCGGGAGCACCTGCCCCGGCCGCTCAACCGGGTCATGTGGGCGCAGGCCGAACTGGTCGCCATGGCCACCGACCTGGCCGAGGTGATCGGCGGGGCGGTCGCGCTGTACCTGCTGTTCGGCGTCCCGCTGCTCCCCGGCGGCCTGATCATCGGCGCCGCCTCGTTCGCCGTCCTGGCGCTGCGCGCCAGGGGCTTCCGGACGTTCGAGGTCGCCATCGCCGTGCTGCTCGGCGTGATCGTGCTGGCGTTCGCGGTCAACCTGGTCAGCGCGCAACCGGACGTGTCCGACGCCGCGGCCGGACTGCTGCCCCGGATGCAGGGCACCGACAGCATGCTGCTCGCCGCCGGCATCCTCGGCGCGACGGTGATGCCGCACGTCATCTACGTGCACTCGGCGCTGACCCCGAACCGCCTGCCCGCCGAGGGCGAGACGCAGCGGCGGGTGATCGCCAAGGGCCTGCGGATCGACGTGCTGATCGCGCTGGGCATCGCCGGCGCGGTCAACCTGGCCATGCTGCTGGTCGCCGCGAGCAGCTTCCACGGCACGTCGATCCCCGGCACCGACACCCTCGAAGGCGTGCACACCGGGCTCGCCGCCACGCTCGGCACGGCGGCGGCGGTCGGCTTCGCGGTCGCCCTGCTCCTGTCCGGGCTCGCCTCCACGAGCGTCGGCACGTACGCCGGCGAGATCATCATGCAGGGCTTCCTGCGCCGCCGGATCCCGCTGCTGGTTCGCCGGATGATCACGCTGCTGCCCGCGCTGGCGGTGCTCGCGATCGGCGTCGACCCGACCCGCGCGCTGGTGCTGTCCCAGGTGGTGCTGAGCTTCGGCATCCCGTTCGCGCTGATCCCGGTGGTGATGTTCACGCGCCGCCGGGACCTGATGGGCAGCCTGGTCAACCGCCGGGCCACCACCGCCGCGGCGGTGGCGATCACCGCGTTCGTGGTGGCGCTCAACGCGTTCCTGCTCTGGCAGTTGGCGGCCTGAGACACACCCGCGCCCGTCCGGCCGGTGGGCTGGACGGGCGCGGGTGATCAGGGCTCAGGCGGCCAGGTACTTCTCCAGGTCGTCCAGGATCTTGTTGGCGGCGCCCACGCCGATGCCGGTCATCCAGATCTCGTCGGAGACCACGTGCGCCTTGCCGGCCTTGACCGCGGACAGGCCCTTCCACAGCGTGCCGCCGGTGACCTTCGCCTGCTCGGCGGCGGCCTTCTCGCCGTACGCGGTCACGAACACCACGTCGCCGTCGGCCTCGGCGATGCGCTCCGGGCTGACCCGGTCCATCCGCTTGTCCTCCTTGCCGGCGAGCATCTGCCGCTCCGGGCGGCCCAGGCCGGTGTCGCCGACGACGATGCCGGAGAACGAATCAGGGCCGTACAGGCGGATCTCGGTCGGCATGAAGCGCACGATGGAGACCTTGCGGGACGAGGCGTCGCCGAGCTTCGCGCCGAAGTCCTTGGCCCGCTTCTCGTACTCGGCCAGCAGGTCCTTGGCCTGCTGCTCCTTGCCCAGTGCCGTGCCGTCGAGGAGGAAGTTCTCCTTCCAGGTGATGCCCACCTTCTCGGTGAACACGGTCGGGGCGATCTTGGACAGCTCGTCGTAGAACTTCTCCTGGCGGAACTTGCTGCCGAGGATCAGGTCCGGGTTGAGCGCGTTGATCGCCTCCAGGTCCGGCTCGGTGAGCACGCCGACCTCGGTGATGCCGGCGAGCTTGTCCGCGCCGAAGTAGGTGGGCCAGCTCTTCGCCTCACCGGCGGTCGCCGCGCCGACCGGGGTGACGCCCAGCGACAGCGCGGTGTCGATCTTGTCGGTGTCGAGCACGACCACGCGCTTGGGCTCGGCGGGCACCTTCGTGGTGCCCATGGCGTGGGTGATCTCCCGGGTCTCCCCGGTGCCGGTGCCGGCGACGGGGTCGCTCTCCCCGCATGCGGTGAGGCCGACGCCGAGAGCGAGGGCGGCGGTGAGTGCGACGGCGAGACGACGCATCAGGTTCCTTTCGGTGGTGCGGGTCGGCGCGCTCAGGCGTCGCCGACGGGGGCGCCGGCCGGGGCCGGCATGACGGCCGGAGCGGCCGAGGTCTGTGTGTGGAGGGCCTGGGTGGGAGTGCCCTGGGTGAGGGCCGGCACCACGAGCGGGGCGCCGCTGACCGGGCACGGCACGACCACGCAGTCCAGCCCGAACACGTCGCGGACCAGATCGGCGGTGAGGATCTCGCGCGGCTCGCCGGCGGCCACCACCGCGCCGTCGCGCATGGCGATCAGGTGGTCGGCGTACCGGGCCGCCTGGTTGAGGTCGTGCAGCACGGCCACCACGGTCCGGCCCCGCTGGGCGCGCAGCCGGTGCAGCAGGTCCAGCACCTCGACCTGGTGGGCCAGGTCGAGGAACGTGGTCGGCTCGTCCAGCAGCAGCGCGTCGGTGTCCTGGGCCAGCGTCATGGCGATCCACACCCGCTGGCGCTGCCCGCCGGAGAGCGTGTCCACCGGGCGGTCGGCGAGCGCGCTGACGTCGGCAAGCCGCATGGCCTCCTCGACCGCCCGCCCGTCCTCGGCCGACCACTGCCGCCACCAGCGCTGGTAGGGCTGCCGGCCGCGCCCGACCAGGTCGGCCACGGTGATCCCCTCCGGCACCAGCGGGCTCTGCGGCAGGACGCCGAGCCGCCGGGCCACGTCCCGGGTCGGCAGGTCCCGGATCGCCGCGCCGTCGAGCAGCACCGCGCCGCGCCGGGGCGTGAGCAGCCGGGCCATGGTGCGCAGCAGCGTCGACTTGCCACAGGCGTTCGGGCCGACGATCACGGTGAACGTGTCGGCCGGCAGGTCGAGGTCGAGCCCGTCCAGCACGGTGCGGCCCTCGTAGCCGACGACCAGGTCGCGGGTGGACAGCAGCGCGGTCACGACCGCCTCCCTCGGGTACGCAGCAGCACGAAGATCAGGTACGGCCCGCCGATCGCCGCGGTCAGTACGCCGGCCGGCAGTTGGGTCGGCGCCAGCAGCCGGCGGGCGCCGAGGTCGGCGAGGACCAGCAGCAACGCGCCCAGCAGCGCGGCGCACAGCAGCGGCGGGCGCTCGGCGCGGACCAGCCGCCGGGCCACCTGCGGGGCCACCAGCGCCACGAAGTCGACGGCGCCGACCTGGGCGGTGGCCATGGCGGCGGCCAGCACACCGGTGCCGGCCAGCCCCATGCGCCGGGCCACCGGCCGCAGGCCGATCCCCCGCGCGGTGTCGTCGTCGAGCGCGCTGCTGCGCAGCGCCCACCCGGCCCAGAGCAGCACCGGCAGCAGTACGGCGAGCGTGCCGGCGATCCACGCCGCCTCGCTCCACCCCTTGCCGGCGAGCGTGCCGATGAGCCAGATCTGCGCGCGCAGCCCGTCGATCGGATCGGCGGTCAGCATGACCACCTCGATCAGCGCCCGGAACGCGAACGCTACCGCCACACCGGCGAGCACGAACCGTTGAGCCGCCAGGCCGTGCCGGGCGCCGAGCGCGAACACCACCACCGCGGCGGCCAGGCCACCAAGCAGCGCCGCCGGCGCCACCAGCACCGCCGCCGCGCCGCTGGTCAGCGCGATCGTCGCGGCCAGCCCGGCGCCCTGGGTGACACCGATGACGTCGGGGCTGGCGAGCGGGTTGCGGGCCACACTCTGGATCAGCGTGCCGGCCACGCCGAAGGCCGCACCCGCCACCGCCGCGAGGACCGCGCGAGGCAGTCGCAGGTCGCGCACCACGAGGTCGTACGGCGTACCCGCGCCGGAGAGCGACCGCACCACGTCCACCGGGGCGACGTACGGCGTACCCAGCGACAGACTGACCACCACCGCGACGCACAGCAGCACGAACAGCACCACCGCCACGACAACCGGCCGCCACCGGAACGGCACCACCACCGCCCCGGCCCGCAGCACTCCACGCCCCCGCGGCCGTCGCACCCCTCGCCGTTGATCTTGCACTTCGGGCCCCTCGGGTGCCCGGAATGCCCCTTCCGCCCGGGCAGCAAGTGCAAGATCGCGGGAGCCGGGGGTGGGGGTGGGGGTGGGGGTGGTCATGTCGTCACCGTCTTGGCTCGGTGGACCAGGAAGGCCAGGAGCGGGGCGCCGAGCAGGGCCGTGATGATGCCGGCCGGGATCTCGCCGGGCGGGGCGACGAGCCGGCCGGCCACGTCGGCGGTGAGCAGCAGCGCCGGGCCGAGCAGCGCGGCGACCAGCAGTGTCCACCGCTGGTCCGCGCCGACGAGCGCCCGGGCCAGGTGCGGCACCGCCAGCCCGACGAAGGCGATCGGCCCGGCGGCGGCCACCGCCGCACCGGTGAGCAGCACGCCACCGGCCCCGGCGGCGAGCCGGACCAGGGCGACCCGGTGCCCCAGCCCTCGGGCCACGTCGTCGCCGAGGGCGAGCGCGTCCAGGCCGCGGGCGGCGAGCGCGGCCAGCAGCACCCCGGCCACCACGAACGGCAGCACCTGCCCGGCCACGCCGACGCCCCGGCCGGTCAGCCCGCCGACCACCCAGAAGCGGTACTCCTCGAACGTGCGGGCGTCGATGCTGAGCAGCGCGTACACGATGGCGCCGAGACCGGCGTCGAGGGCCGCGCCGACGAGCGCGAGGGTGACCGGGCTGGCGCCCTCGCGGGTGCGGTTGGCGATGGCGAACACGAGCAGCCCGGCGAGCAGCGCGCCGGCGATGCCGAACCAGACGTACCCGGCGAGCGTGCCCACCCCGAACACGGCGATGGCCAGCACCACGCCGAACGACGCGCCGGCGCTGACGCCGAGGATGCGCGGCTCGGCCAGCGGGTTGCGGGTGACCGCCTGGAACAGCACCCCGGCCAGCGCCAGCGCCAAACCGACGACGAGCCCGAGGGCGGTACGCGGCAGCCGCAGTTCCCGGACCACTGTGGTGGCGTCGCCGCCGTCCGGGGACACCAGCGCGTGCCACACCTGGTCGACGGGGAGGTGACGGCTGCCGAGCGCGAGGCTGGCCAGCAGCGCCAGCAGGAGCAGGAGCGCCGCCGCCACGGTGACCGCGACGCGGCGGACGGTGCCGCGGCGGACGGGAGTCCCGGCCCGCGCGGGCCGGACGGCGACGGTGGTCACGAGGGGGTTTCGCCTTCCGATTAGGTGCGCCTTACCTTAGCTGACCTGGTAAGGCGTACCTAAGCGGGTTGCGCCTCCACCAGGGGGAGGCACGATGGTGGATGCCATGGACGGTGCGGAGCGCTACTCGATCGGTGACCTGGCCCGGCGGACCGGGCTGCCGGTCAAGACCATCCGGTTCTGGTCCGACCGCGGCATCGTGCCGCCCACCGACCGGGGACCGGCCGGCCACCGCCGCTACGACGCGGCCGCGGTGGCCCGGCTCGACCTGGTACGGACGTTGCGCGAGCTGGGCGTGGACCTGCCCACAGTGCGCCGGGTGGTGGCGCGGGAGGTCACCCTGGGCGAGGTCGCCTCGGCGCACGCGGAGGCGCTGACCGCGCAGATCCGCCTGCTGCGGACACGCCGCGCGGTGCTGACAGTGGTCGCCCGGCGCGGGGCCGGCCCGTCCGAGGCCGACCTGCTGCACCGGCTGGCCGGACTGGCCGCGCGGGAACGACGGCGGCTGGTCGACGAGTTCCTCGACGCGGCGTTCGGCGGCCTGACCGATCCGGGGTTCGCGGGCATCCGCCGGTCGCTCACGCCGGAGCTGCCGGACGATCCGGACGACTGTCAGATCGAGGCGTGGGTGGAGCTGGCCGAGCTGACCCTGGACCCGGGATTCCGGGCCGGGCTGCGCCGGCTGGCCGAGCAGCACGCGGCGGACCGGGACGGCGCCGAGGGCGTACGCCGGGACGTGGTCGCCGTGGTCCGGGAGGAGGTGGCCCCGGCGCTCGCCGACGGCGTCGAGCCGGCCTCGCCCGGCGCCGACCCGATCCTGGCCCGGGCGGCGGCCCGGTACGCACGGCTCTGCGGCCGGCCGGACGACGCCGACCTGCGCCGACGGATGCTGGACCGGTTGCGGAGCGCGAGCGACCCTCGCCGGGAGCGGTACCTGGAGCTGCTCGCCGTGGTCAACGGCTGGCCGCCGGCCGAGAGCCTGGCGCCGGTGCTGGACTGGTCGATCCGGGCACTGCGCGCCCGGCAGCACCTAGCCTGAGGGCATGCGATTCGACAGGCACACGGTGGTGCTCCTGGTCCGCCCGGACGACGCGCCGGACCTGCCGCAGGACGCCCTCGACCGGATCCAGGACGCCCACCTGGCGCACCAGGCCGGGCTGGTGGAGCAGGGCGCGGTGCTCGCGGCGGGCCCGTTCCTCGACGGCGACGACGGGCGCGTCCGCGGTTTCGTGGTGCTGTCGGTGGACCCGCAGATGGCCCGCGAGCTGTACGCGAACGAC
This sequence comes from Micromonospora sp. ATLC20, assembly GCF_057196585.1. Classification (NCBI taxonomy): domain Bacteria; kingdom Bacillati; phylum Actinomycetota; class Actinomycetes; order Micromonosporales; family Micromonosporaceae; genus Micromonospora; species Micromonospora sp. ATLC20. The sequence continues at coordinate 25,766 of NZ_JBXUOV010000047.1, read as the reverse complement.
CCGGCGGTCCGCGCGGGCCGGCTCGTCGCGCAGGTCAGCAGCTGGATGGTGCCGGAGGGTCAGGTCCGCTTCGAGCAGGTGCCGGTCCCCCGCTCGATGCTGGAGGCGGCCGCCGGCGACTGAGCGTCGCGGCTCAGCGCGCCGGACCGGAGCGCCGGTCAGTCCTCCGCGGCCTGCCGGACACCCGGCACCACCGGGGTCGGCCACAGCGGGGCACGCGGCCCGGCCGGCACCTCGACCTGCTGGTCGGACCAGACGTACGTCTCGGGCAGCAGGTCGGCGATCGGGACCGCGCGCAGCCCGTCGGGCGGGCCGACGATCACCTTGATCGACGGGAAGTAGTCGAGCAGCACCTGGCGGCAGCGCCCGCACGGCGGGATGACCCCCCGGCCCCGGTCCCCCACCGCGACGATGGCCTCCAGCTCGCCCGCGCCCTGGGTCGCGGCGGCGCCGAGGGCCACCACCTCGGCGCACGGGCCGCCGGTGAAGTGGTAGACGTTCACCCCGCTGAACACCCGGCCGTCGGTGCTGCGTACGGCGGCGGCGACGGTGTGGTTGTCGCTGCGGCAGCGCAGCTTCGCCACGGCGGTGGCGGCCTGCACGAGCGCCCGATCGGTGTCCCGCATGATCATCCCCGCCCCTCGTCGGCCTCGTCCGTCGGCCTCGTCGGCGGCAACTTTATCCGGCGGGGACGGCCGCACCAGGGAGGGCACGCCCAGCGCCGGTAACCCGGGGGCGGTCCGCCGCGCGGCTGCCTATCCTTGGCGACGACATGCAGAATCCAGCCGTACCCGCCGCCCCCGAGACCGCCCGCGACCTGCACCGCCGCCTCGCCCCCCTGATGTTCCGCGACCAGCGCCGGATCCAGCGGCGGCTCGACGGCGTGCGCCGGCTGCGCGACCCGCAGCGGCGGGAGGCGGCGCTGGCCGAGATCGCGGCCGAGGTGACAAGGGCCGAGGCGCGGCTGGAGTCCCGCCGCGCGGCCGTCCCGGCGATCACCTATCCGCCGCAGTTGCCGGTGAGTGAGCGCAAGGACGACATCGCCGCCGCGATCCGCGACCACCAGGTGGTGATCGTGGCCGGCGAGACCGGCTCCGGGAAGACCACCCAGCTGCCCAAGATCTGCCTGGAGCTGGGGCGCGGCATCACCGGTCTGATCGGGCACACCCAGCCCCGCCGGCTGGCGGCCCGCACGGTCGCCGACCGGATCGCCGACGAACTCGGCACCGAGCTGGGCGACGTGGTCGGCTACAAGGTGCGCTTCACCGATCAGGTGGGCGACAACAGCCTGGTCAAGCTGATGACCGACGGCATCCTGCTGGCCGAGTTGCAGACCGACCGGATGCTGCGGCAGTACGACACGCTGATCATCGACGAGGCACACGAGCGCAGCCTCAACATCGACTTCATCCTGGGGTACCTCAGGCAGCTCCTGCCCCGCCGGCCCGACCTCAAGGTCGTCATCACGTCGGCGACCATCGAGACCGACCGGTTCGCGAAGCACTTCGCCGACGCCGACGGCAACCCGGCGCCGGTGGTCGAGGTGTCCGGGCGCACCTACCCGGTGGAGGTCCGCTACCGGCCGCTGGTCGAGGTCACCGAGGCCGAGGAGGAGGACGAGGCCGACGAGGAGAACGTCCGGGACCAGATCCAGGCCATCGGCGACGCGGTCGAGGAACTGGCCGCCGAGGGGCCCGGCGACATCCTGGTGTTCCTCAGCGGCGAGCGGGAGATCCGGGACACCGCCGACGCGCTGGGCAAGCTGGTCCAGAAGAAGCGGTCGCTGCTCGGCACCGAGATCCTGCCGCTGTACGCCCGGCTCTCCACCGCCGAGCAGCACCGGGTCTTCGCCGCGCACAGCAACCGCCGGGTGGTGCTGGCCACGAACGTCGCGGAGACCTCGCTGACGGTGCCCGGCATCAAGTACGTGGTGGACCCGGGCACCGCCCGGATCTCCCGCTACTCCAGCCGCCTCAAGGTGCAGCGGCTGCCGATCGAGCCGGTCTCGCAGGCCAGCGCCAACCAGCGCAAGGGCCGCTGCGGGCGTACCTCCGACGGCATCTGCATCCGCCTCTACGACGAGCAGGACTTCGACTCCCGCCCCGAGTTCACCGACCCGGAGATCCTGCGGACCAACCTGGCCTCGGTCATCCTCCAGATGACAGCGATCGGGCTCGGCGACATCGCGGCGTTCCCGTTCATCGACCCGCCGGACCGGCGCAACGTCACCGACGGCGTGAACCTGCTGCACGAGCTGGGTGCGCTCGACCCGGCCGAGACCGACCCGGCGAAGCGGCTCACCGCGCTGGGCCGGCGGCTGGCCCAGCTCCCGGTCGACCCCCGGCTGGCCCGGATGGTCCTCGAGGGCGAGCGCAACGGCTGCGCCACCGAGGTAGTGGTGATCGCCGCCGCGCTCTCCATCCAGGATCCGCGCGAACGTCCAGCCGACAAGCAGGCCCAGGCCGACCAGGCACACGCCCGGTTCGCCGACAAGGAGTCCGACTTCGTCGCGTACCTGAACCTGTGGCGCTACCTGCGGGAGAAGCAGCGGGAGCTGTCGTCCAGCGCGTTCCGCCGGATGTGCAAGGCCGAGTACCTCAACTACCTTCGGGTACGCGAATGGCAGGACATCGTCAGCCAGTTGCGCCAGGTCCTGCGTACCTCGGACAAGGGTGAGGGCCGGCGCGGCGCCGGCGCCGACCTGCCGGAGGAGATCGACACCCCGAAGGTGCACCAGTCGCTGCTGCCCGGCCTGCTGTCGCACCTCGGCCTCAAGGACGCGCAGAAGCACGAATACCTGGGCGCGCGAGGCGCGAAGTTTGCGATCTTCCCCGGGTCGGCGCTGTTCAAGAAGCCGCCGCGCTGGGTGATGGCGGCGGAGTTGGTGGAGACGTCCCGGCTGTGGGGGCGGGTGGCCGGCCGGGTCGAGCCGGAGTGGGTCGAGCCGCTGGCGCAGCACCTGGTCAAGCGCAGCTACAGCGAGCCGCACTGGGAGAAGAAGCAGGCCGCGGTGATGGCCTACGAGAAGGTCACGCTGTACGGCATCCCGATCGTCACCTCCCGCAAGGTGAACTTCGGGCGGATCGACGCAGGTCTGAGCCGGGAGCTGTTCATCAGGCACGCCCTGGTCGAGGGTGACTGGCAGACCCACCACCAGTTCTGGCGGGACAACCAGAAGCTGCTGACCGAGATCGAGGAGCTGGAGAACCGGGCCCGGCGCCGCGACATCCTGGTCGACGACGAGACCATCTTCGCCTTCTACGACCAGCGGATCCCCGCCGACGTGGTCTCCGGCCGGCATTTCGACTCGTGGTGGAAGAAGACCCGCCGGGAGCGGCCCGACCTGCTCACCTTCACCCGCGAGCTGCTCGTCAACGACGGCCGGGGCGGGGTGGACGAGGAGGACTTCCCGGACGAGTGGCGGGCCGACGGCGTGACGCTGCCGCTGACGTACACGTTCGACCCGACCGTGCCCACCGACGGCGTCACTGTGGACATCCCGCTGCCGCTGCTCAACCAGGTGCCGGCGGAGAGCTTCGACTGGCAGGTGCCGGGGCTGCGCGAGGAGCTGGTGATCGCGCTGATCCGGTCGCTGCCCAAGCCGGTACGGCGCAACTTCGTGCCGGTGCCCGACTACGCCCGCGCCGCGCTGGCCGCGATCACGCCGGGCGAGGAGCCGCTGCTGGTCGCGCTGACCCGGCAGCTGCGCCGGATGACCGGGGTGACGGTTCCGGCCGACGCGTGGGACCTGGGCCGGCTGCCGCCGCACCTGCGGGTCACGTTCCGGGTGCTCGGCGACGACGACAAGCCGGTCGCCGAGGGCAAGGACCTGCCGGCGCTGCAGCGCGAGCTGCGCCAGGAGGTACGCCAGGTCGTGGCCGCCGCCGCGCCGGACGTGGCCCGGACCGGGCTGACCGAGTGGTCGATCGGCGCGCTGCCGCGCACCATCGAGCAGGTACGCGCCGGCTTCGCGGTGACCGCGTACCCGGCGCTGGTGGACGAGGGCGCGACGGTCGGGGTGAAGGTGTTCGACTCCGCCGCCGAGCAGGAGGCCGCGCACTGGGCGGGCACCCGGCGGCTGCTGCGGCTGACGATGCCGTCACCGGCGAAGTTCCTCCAGGGGCGGCTGAGCAACGAGGCGAAACTGGCGCTGTCCCGCAACCCGTACGGCAGCGTGCCGGAGCTGATCGAGGACGCGGCCGGCGCGGCGATCGACAAGCTGATCGGCGACGCGGGCGGTCCCGCCTGGGACGCCGAGGGCTTCGCCGCGCTGCGCGACCGGGTCCGTGCCGACCTGGTGGACACCGTCGTCGAGGTGATGGAGCGGGTACGCCGGGTGCTCGCGTCCGCGTACACGGTGGAGCAGCGGCTCGGCGCCACCCGCAACCTCGCCGTGGTGGCCGCGCTGGCCGACATCCGCAACCAGCTCACCGGCCTGGTGCACAGGGGTTTCATCACCGAGACGGGGTACGCGCGGCTGCCCGACGTGCTGCGCTACCTGACCGCGATCGAGCGGCGGCTGGACCGGTTGCCGGGCAACCCGCAGCGCGACAAACAGCAGCAGGACCGCGTCGCCGTGGTGCAGAAGGAGTACCAGGACATGCTGGCCGCGCTGCCCCCGCCGAGGCGCGCGACCCCGGCGGCCCGCCAGATCCGCTGGATGATCGAGGAGCTGCGGGTGAACGTCTTCGCCCAGGCCCTGGGAACCCCTTACCCCGTGTCCGAGCAGCGCATCTACCGAGCCATGGACGACGCCGAGGGCCGCTGACCCGGAGCCGTCGCCGATCTTGCACTTGGTGCCCCCGCGCAGGGGCATTCGCCCCTTTCGCCGGGGCCGAACGTGCAAGATCAACGAGGCGGCGAGGCGGCCGGGCAGGGCTACAACGGCTCCACGCCCGGGGGGAGGGCGGCGGTGGCGGTGGCGTCGTGGACGTACTCCAGGAGGATGCGGCGCAGCTCGCGCCCGGCGTGGGTGGGCACCACGTCGCGGCGGCGGGCCACCGCGATGGTCCGGCGGACGCCGGGCGGCACAAGCCGGGTGACCCGGATGCCGGCGCGGCGGGCCACCACGATGCCCGGCACCAGCGCGACGCCGAGCCCGGCCTCGACGAAGCTGAGCACGGCGTCCATCTCCCCGCCGTCGACGGACAGGGTCGGCTCGAACCCGGCCGCCCGGCACGCCTGCAGCGTGGCGTCGCGCAGGTCGTAGCCCTCGCGGAACATGACCAGCGGCTGGTCGCGCAGGTCGGTGATGCGCAGCTCCCCGGCTTCCGAGGCGCCGGGCAGCGGGTCGACCGAGGCGACCACCAGGCTCTCCCGCAGGATCGGGTCGGCGCGCAGCCCCGGGTCGGTGCCGGCCGACGGCATGATGATCAGGGCGAGGTCGAGGTCGCCGCGGAGCAGGTCGCGGACGAGGTCCTGCGAGCCGCCCTCCTCCACGCGCAGGTCGATCGTGGGGTGCGCGTCGCGGAACCGGCGCAGCACCGGCGGGGCGAGCGAGGTGGCCAGGCTGGGCGTGGCGCCGAGCCGGACCCGCCCCCGGCGCAGCCCCACCAGCTCCTGCACCTCGCGGGTGGCGGTCTCCACGTCGGCGAGGATCCGCTTGGCCAACGGCAGCAGCACCTCACCTGCCGCGGTCAGGGTGATGTTGCCCCTTACCCGCTCGAACAGCGGGGCCCCCAGGTCGGCCTCCAGGGCGTGAATTTGCTTACTCAACGAGGGCTGGGTTATGCCGACAAGATCGGCTGCCTGGGTGAAATGTCGTACTTCGGCGACCGCTACGAAGTACCGAAGCTGATGGAGCTGCATCTACATAGCTTACGGCTATCAACGCTGCGATTTCGATGCATTGGACGCCTGATCGAAGTGCTCCTAGCGTCGACCGCGTGGTAATCACGAAAACTCGGTCGCCCATCCGCTCGAACGTCGGCCTCAAGGCCGTCATGGCGGTGACGGGCATCATCCTCGTGCTGTTCCTGATCGCGCACATGCTCGGCAACCTGAAGATCTTCACGGGTGAGACGTCGTTCGACCACTACGCGCACTGGCTGCGGGACATCGGCACGCCGCTGCTGCCGACGACGTGGTTCCTGTGGATCCAGCGCACCGTGCTCACCGTCGCCGTCCTCGGGCACATCGGCGCGGCCACCGTGCTCGCGATGCGATCCCGGGCCGCCCGCCCGGTCCGGTACGCGCACCGTCGCAAGATCCACGTGAACTACGCGGCCCGCACGATGCGCTGGGGTGGTGTGATCATCCTGCTCTTCGTGATCTACCACATCCTCGACCTGACCACGGGTCACCTGAACCCGCAGGGCGACCCGTCGAACCCGTACGGCAACGTGGTCGCGGACTTCGCGCCGGAGCGCTGGTACGTCACGCTCTTCTACACCCTCGCGCTGGTGGCCCTCGGCTTCCACCTGCGCCACGGCGCCTTCAGCGCGTTCCGCAGTCTCGGCCAGCAGACGCCGAAGGGCGAGCGCCGGGCCCGGATCGCCGCGCTCGTCTTCGCCGTCGCGCTCGTCGGCGGCTACCTGCTGGTTCCGTTCGCCGTGATCACCGGATTGGTGTCCTGACATGGATCTGTACCGCGAAGGCGACCCGATCGCCGACACCCGGGCCCCGGACGGCCCGATCGAGACGCGGTGGGAGCGCCACCGCTTCGAGATGAAGCTGGTCAACCCGGCCAACCGCCGCAAGATGACGGTGATCGTGGTCGGCACCGGCCTGGCCGGCGGCTCCGCCGCCGCCACGCTGGCCGAGCAGGGCTACCAGGTGCGGTCCTACTGCTACCAGGACAGCCCGCGCCGGGCCCACTCGATCGCCGCGCAGGGCGGCATCAACGCCGCCAAGAACTACCGCAACGACGGCGACTCGGTGCACCGCCTCTTCTACGACACGGTCAAGGGTGGCGACTTCCGCTCCCGCGAGTCGAACGTGCACCGGCTGGCCGAGGTGTCGGTGAACATCATCGACCAGTGCGTGGCGCAGGGCGTGCCGTTCGCCCGCGAGTACGGCGGCCTGCTCGACACCCGTTCCTTCGGCGGCGCGCAGGTGCAGCGCACCTTCTACGCCCGGGGCCAGACGGGTCAGCAGCTTCTGCTCGGCGCGTACCAGGCCCTGGAGCGGCAGATCGGCCTGGGCAACGTGGAGATGAACGCCCGCCACGAGATGCTCGAGCTGGTGATCGTCGACGGCCGGGCGCGCGGCATCGTGGTCCGCGACATGGTCACCGGCGAGATCAGCACCGAGATGGCCGACGCGGTCGTGCTCGCCACCGGCGGGTACGGCAACGTCTTCTACCTCTCCACCAACGCCAAGGGCTGCAACGTCACCGCCTCCTGGCGGGCGCACCGCAAGGGCGCGTACTTCGCGAACCCCTGCTACACGCAGATCCACCCGACCTGCATCCCGGTCTCCGGCGACCACCAGTCGAAGCTGACCCTGATGAGCGAGTCGCTGCGCAACGACGGCCGGGTGTGGGTGCCCAAGGCCAAGGGTGACCAGCGCAGCCCGCGGGAGATCCCCGAGGACGAGCGGGACTACTACCTGGAGCGGATCTACCCGTCCTTCGGCAACCTGGTCCCCCGCGACATCGCCTCCCGGGCCGCGAAGAACGTGTGCGACGAGGGACGCGGCGTCGGCCCGACCGGCCTCGGCGTCTACCTGGACTTCGCCGACGCGATCAACCGGCTGGGCCGCAAGGCCATCGAGGCCAAGTACGGCAACCTCTTCGAGATGTACGAGCGGATCACCGGCGAGGACCCGTACGAGGTGCCGATGCGGATCTACCCCGCCGTGCACTACACGATGGGCGGCCTCTGGGTCGACTACGACCTGCAGTCGAGCATCCCCGGCCTGTTCGTGATCGGTGAGGCCAACTTCTCCGACCACGGCGCGAACCGGCTCGGCGCCTCGGCGCTGATGCAGGGTCTGGCCGACGGCTACTTCGTGCTGCCGAACACGCTCGCCAACTACCTGGCCTCCGGCCCGCTGGACAAGGTCGACGCCAGCCACCCCGAGGCGGTCGCGGCGCGGACCGACGTCGAGGACCGGATCAAGCGGCTGCTGGCGATCAACGGCGACCGCACCGTGGACTCGTTCCACCGCGAGCTGGGCCAGATCATGTGGGAGCACTGCGGCATGGAGCGCTCCGAGGCCGGGTTGCGCAAGGCGATCGACGAGATCCGCGCGCTGCGCGAGCAGTTCTGGCAGCGGGTGCGCGTGCCGGGTGACGGCGAGGGCCTCAACCAGTCGCTGGAGAAGGCCGGCCGGGTCGCCGACTTCTTCGAACTGGCCGAGCTGATGTGCATCGACGCCCTGCACCGCGAGGAGTCCTGCGGCGGCCACTTCCGGGCCGAGCACCAGACGCCCGACGGCGAGGCGCAGCGCGACGACGACCGGTTCGCCTACGTGGCGGCCTGGGAGTTCACCGGCACCGGCGAGCCCGTGCTGCACAAGGAAGACCTGACCTTCGAATACGTCCACCCCACGCAGCGGAGCTACAAGTGAACCTGACCCTGCGCATCTGGCGCCAGACCGGCCCCGAGGACAAGGGTCGGATGGTGACCTACCCGGTGCAGGACGTGTCCCCGGACATGTCCTTCCTGGAGATGCTCGACGTACTCAACGAGCGGCTCATCCTCGACGGCGAGGAGCCGGTCGCGTTCGACCACGACTGCCGCGAGGGCATCTGCGGCATGTGCAGCCTCATGATCAACGGTGAGGCGCACGGCCCGCAGCGCGGCACCACCGCCTGCCAGCTGCACATGCGGCAGTTCTCCGACGGCGACACGATCGACATCGAGCCGTGGCGGGCCCGCGCCTTCCCGGTCGTCAAGGACCTGGTGGTCAACCGCAACGCGTTCGACCAGATCATCGCCGCCGGCGGCTACGTCACCGCGCCGACCGGCAGCGCCCCGGAGGCGCACTCGGTGCCGGTGCCGAAGGCCGACGCGGACGCGGCGTTCGAGTCGGCTGCGTGCATCGGCTGCGGCGCCTGCGTGGCGGCCTGCCCGAACGGCTCCGGCATGCTGTTCACCGCCGCGAAGATCACCCAGCTCTCGCTGCTGCCGCAGGGCCAGCCGGAGCGCTACACCCGGGTGATCGGCATGGTGGACGCGCACGACGAGGCCGGCTTCGGCGGCTGCACCAACATCGGCGAGTGCGCGGCGGCCTGCCCGAAGGGCATCCCGCTGAACACCATCGGCCGCCTCAACCGGGACTACCTCAAGGCGACCGCCAAGCGCTCCGGTTCCTGACCGGACACCGCACCACAGACGCGACCGCCGCGTCCCGCATCCGGGACGCGGCGGTCGCGCTTGTCCAGGGGTACGCCCCGGCGATTGGTACGGTGAAGCGCCAACCGCGTCACCGTCTCTCCCGGGAGGGCACCCATGGCCCGGACCGCTCCCCCGCAGGCGTCCTCCCCCGAGGCGGTTCACGACGAACCGGCCGACCGGCCCGAGTCGCTGCTGGAACGCGCCTTCACCGAGGCGTTGCACAGCGCCGACGACAGCGACGAGGTGGCGACCCGGATCCTCGACGCGGCCTACGAGCAGTTCTGCCGGATGGGCATCCGCCGCTCCACGATGGAGGACGTGGCCCGGCGGGCGGGCGTCTCCCGGATCACCGCGTACCGCCGGTTCGCCACCAAGGACCGGCTGGTCGAGCAGGTGGTCCGCCGCGAGTTCCGCCGCTACTTCGACCGGTTCCTGGTCGACATCCAGCAGGCGGCCACCGTGGGCGACCGGGTGGTGCTGGGCTTCGTCAGCGCGCTGGACGCGATCCGTCGCAACCCGCTGATCGGCGGGCTGATGAGCGTCGAACCGGACGTGCTCATCCCCTCGATGATCAGCGACGGGGGGCGCACGCTGGCCACCGTGCAGCGGTTCGTCGCCGGGCAGCTGCGCCGCGAACAGCGCGCCGGCACCATCGCCGCCACAGTCGACGTGGAGGTGGTGGCCGAGCTGATGACCCGGCTGTCCTGCTCCTTCCTGCTCACCCCGAGCCACGTCATCGACCTGGACGACGCCGACGAGCTGCGGACCATGGCCCGCCGCTTCCTCGTACCCATGCTGGAGCCCGGCTCACAGGCCGAGTGACCGGCCGATCACCTCCTTCATGATCTCGGTGGTGCCGCCGTAGATGGTCTGGACGCGGGCGTCCAGATAGGCGCGGGCCACCGGGTACTCACGCATGTAGCCGTAGCCGCCGTGCAGCTGGAGGCACCGGTCGACGACGCGCTGCTGCAACTCGGTGCACCACCACTTCGCCATCGCCGCCGTCTCCGCGCCCAGATCCGGCGCGACCAGGCAGTTGTCCACGAAGACCCGGCCCAGGCGCAGCTCGGTGGCGAGTTCGGCGAGCACGAACCGGTTGTGCTGGAAACTGCCGATGGGACGGCCGAACGCCTGGCGCTGCCTGCAGTAGTCGAGCGTCTGCGCGAACACCGTCTCGGCCCCGGCGAGCGCCGCGACGGCTATCGACAGCCGCTCCAGCGGCAGGTTGCGCATCAGGTGGGCGAAGCCCTCGCCCTCCGTGCCGAGCAGGTTGGCCGCCGGTACGCGGACGTCGGAGAAGAACAGCTCGGCGGTGTCCTGCGCCTTCTGACCGAGCTTGTCGAGGTTGCGGCCACGCTCGAACCCCGGCATGCCGCGCTCGGCCACGAGCAGGCTGATCCCCCGCCGCCCGGCACCGGGATCGGTACGGGCCACCACGATCACCAGGTCGGCCAGGATGCCGTTGCTGATGAACGTCTTCTGCCCGTTGAGGACCCAGTCGTCGCCGTCGCGTACCGCTGTGGTGGTGATGCCCGCCAGGTCGCTGCCCGCGCCCGGCTCGGACATGGCGATGGCGGTGATGATCTCGCCGGAGCAGAAGCCGGGCAGCCAGCGCTGCTTCTGCTCCTCGGTGGTCAGGTCGGTCAGGTACGGGCCGATGATGTCGTTGTGCAGGCCGAACGCGGGCCCGCTCGCACCGGCCCGGGCGAGTTCCTCGGTCAGGACGGCGTGGAAGCGCCGGTCGGTGACCCCGGCGCCGCCGTACCGTTCGTCGACGAAGAAGCCGAGCAGCCCGGCGGCGCCGGCGGCCCGCCACACGCCGCGGTCGACGATGCCGTCGGCCTCCCAGCGCTCGTGGTGCGGGGTGATCTCCTTGTCGATGAAGGCGCGCACCAGTTCGGCGAACGCCAGGTGGTCGGCGGTGAAGATCGCGCGGTCCATGTGTGTCGGCTCCTCCCCTGCGCTACCGGGCCATGTCCGCGACGGCGGCGACGAGGCGCCGGGGGTCCTCGCCCAGCGGCGCGACGTTGAGGATCGTCACGCCCGCGTCGCGGTACTCCTGGACCCGGTCCCGCACGTAGCTCTCCGGTCCGATCAGGCTGGTGCGTTCCAGCAGTTCCGCCGGCACCGCGGCGGCGGCCTCGGCCTTGCGGCCGGCCAGGTAGAGGTCCTGGATGCGGTCGGCCTCGGCTTCGTAGCCGTAGCGGCACAGCAGGTCGTGGTAGAAGTTGCGGCCCTTCGCGCCCATCCCGCCCACGTACAGGGCGATCAGCGGCCGGGCGAGGTCGCGCAGCCCGGTCACGTCCGGGCCGATCGCCAGCGGCCCACCGGCCACCACCTCCAGCGGCCCGAGGTCAGCCGGCCGTTTCGCCCGGCCGGCCGCCAGTGCGGCACCCCAGACGTCGCCCGCGCGCCGCGGGTCGTAGAGGAACGGCAGCCACCCGTCGGCGATCTCGGCGGTCATCCGGACGTTCCGGTCCCCGAGGCTCGCCACGTGGATCGGGATGCGGTCGCGGACCGGGTGGGTGAGGATCTTCAGCGGCTTGCCCAGCCCGGTGCCCTCGCCGGGCGGCAGCGGCAGCGGGTAGAGGCCGTCGTTCGTCAGCGTCTCGCGCCGCCACACCCGTCGGCAGATGTCGATCACCTCGCGGGTGCGGGCCAGCGGCCGGTCGTACGCGACGCCGTGCCATCCCTCGATCACCTGCGGTCCGGACGCGCCCAGACCGAGGATGGCCCGGCCGCCGGAGATCGCGTCCAGGCCCGCCGCGGTCTGTGCCAGCAGAGCCGGGGTACGCGAGAAGATCGGCAGGATCGCGGAGCCGATGTGCACGCGGCTCGTTCGGGCGGCGAGGTAACCCATCACCGTGGGCGCGTCGAAGCCGTACGCCTCGGACACCCAGACCACGTCCAGGCCGTCCTGTTCCCAGACGGCGACCTCGTCGGCGCCGCTTCGGGGGTCGGCGGCGTACGCCAGTGTCGTCCCGATACGCATCAGTGCGCTGCTCCCTGCTTCCGGCCGACGACGCCGTCGTCCAGCCACCGCGGTAGGTGTTCGCCCAGGCCCCAGTCGGTGAGGACGGGCTCGGTGTCCGCGCCGGGCGCGGGCGGCGGGCCGCCGACCCGGCCGGGTGTCCCGGACAGGCGGGGTGCCACGGCCGGCTGCCGGACGCCGAAGTGCTCCTCGTACGTGCCGCGCGCGGCCAGGTGCGGGTGGCCCGGCGCCTCGGTGAGCGACAGCACCGGCGCGACGCAGGCGTCGGTGCCGTCGAACACCGCCGTCCACTCGGCGCGGGTACGGCCGGCGAACACCTCGGCGAAGCGGGCGCGCAGCACCGGCCATCCGGCCACGTCGTGCTGTGCCGGCAGGTCCGCTTCGGCCAGCCCGAGCAGCCGCAGCAGTTCGGCGTAGAACTGCGGTTCCAGCGCGCCCACTGCCATGTGCCCGCCGTCGGCGGTGCCGTACACGTCGTAGAACGGCGCACCGCCGTCGAGCAGGTTGCGGCCCCGCTCGGGTCGCCAGGTGCCCTGCGCGAGCATCCCGGCGAACGGGGTGGTGAGGTGGGCCGCGCCGTCCACGATGGCGGCGTCGACGACCTGCCCACGGCCGGAGGCGGCGGCGACGTGCAGCGCGGCCAGGATGCCGACGACCAGGTAGAGCGAGCCGCCGCCGAAGTCGCCGACCAGGTTGAGCGGGATCTGCGGCGGGCCGCCGGCGCGGCCGATCGGGTGCAGCGCCCCGGCTACGGCGATGTAGCCGATGTCGTGGCCGGCGGCGCGGGCCAGCGGCCCGTCCTGTCCCCACCCGGTCATCCGCCCGTAGACCAGGCCCGGGTTGCGGGCCAGCGCGGCCTGCGGGCCGACGCCGAGCCGCTCGGCCACGCCGGGACGCCAGCCCTCGATCAGGATCGCGGCCCGGCCGGCCAGCGCGAGGACCACCTCGGCGCCGTCGGGGTGCTTCAGGTCCACCACGATCGAGCGCTTGCCCCGGTTGAGCAGGTTGCGCCCGGGGTCGCCGGCCGGGAGCGCGCCGGGTTCCGGCCGGTCCACCCGGACCACGTCGGCGCCGAGGTCGGCGAGCAGCATGGCGGCGAACGGGCCGGGCCCGATGCCGGCCAGTTCCACGACCCGGACGCCGTCCAGCGGGCCGCTCACGCGCCGCCCCGGGGGGCGAAGCGGGGTGCGCGGCCCTCGGCCCGGCTGAGCAGGGCCTCACCGAAGTCGGCACCGGCCAGGGACTCGACCATGAGCCGGATCGCGTCGGCGGCGGCCTCGGCCGCACCTGTCTCCAGGCCCGACCACACCTGCCGCCGGATCACCGCCATGGACGCCGGTGAGCAGTGCTGCGCCAGGGCCGCGGCATAGGCTTGTGCCTCGGCCAGCACCTCGTCGCGCGGGAGCACGCGTTGCACAAGTCCGATCCGGAGCGCCTCCACCGCGTCGACCTTGCGGCCGGACACCAGCAGGTCCAGCGCGGCGCCGACGCCGATCAGCCGGGGCAGCAGCCAGGCGCTGCCGTACTCGGCGACGAGGCCGAGCCGGCTGAACGAGGTGGACAGGCGTGCCTCCGCCGCCATGAACCGCACGTCGGCGTAGAGCGCGTGGACCAGGCCGAGGCCCGCCGCGCCGCCGTTCACCGCCGCGACGATCGGGGTGCCGAGCGTCAGCGGCAGGTGCGGCGGGAAGCCGAACTCGCCCGCGAGCAGGTCACGGTTGCGCTCGTCGAGCAGCGCGGCGAGCGCCTCCGGGTCGGCACCGGAGCAGAACCAGTCACCGGAGCCGGTGACCACTACCGCCCGGATCTCCGGGTCGGCGTCGGCCGCCACCAGGGCCGCGTAGTAGTCGCGGAACATCTCCAGCGACATCGCGTTGCGCCGGTCGGGCCGGTCGAACCAGATGGTGCGGACGCCGTCGGCGGTGGCGGCCCGCAAGCCGGCGCCCATCGTGACATTTGACATTTGATACCCTTAACTGGTGGCGGACCGCGGCAGGATCCAGAACGTCTCTCAGCCCCAGCTCTCCGAGACCGTGGCGAGCCTGCTGCGCGACCGGATCATGTCCGGTCAACTGCGCCCCGGCGAACGCATCCGGCTCGAGGAGGTCGCCCAGGAGACCGGACTGAGCATCACGCCGGTACGCGAGGCGCTGCTGATGCTGCGCGCGGAGGACATGGTCGAGCTGCAACCGCGCCGCGGGCACGTGGTGGCGCCGCTGTCGAGGCAGGACATCATCGACGTGTTCAGCCTCCAGGGCCACATCGCCGGTGAGCTGGCCGCCCGGGTCGCCGTCAGCATCACCCCGGAGCAGCTCGACGACCTGCGGCAGCAGCACGAGCGGCTGCGCCGCGCCGCCCAGGCCCGGCAGGTCAGCCGGGTCGAGCAGCTCGAATACGAGTTCCACCGCCGGATCAACCGGCTCGCCGACGCGCGCAAGCTGTCCTGGCTGCTGCGCACCGTCACCCGCTACACGCCGTCGCGGTTCTACGCCGCCGACGCGGAGTGGCGGGCCGGCATGGTCGCCGATCACGAGGCGCTGCTCGACGCGCTCGCGGCGGGCGACCCGGAGGCGGTCCGGCCGGTCATGGCCCGGCACTTCACCGACGGCGCGGAGCGGCTGGTCAAGCACCTCGACGGCCTGGGCGTGTGGAACGAGTGAGTCACCGGCGGCCATGACGCCACGCGAACATCGCCAGCGAGCGCTTCATCGCGACGGCGGACGGCTGAAGCGTCATCACCTCGATCAGCGGGCGGAACCGCTGCCACGTCACCGATCGCGCCCGGGCGAACTCGCGCAGGCCGTCCGCGCCGTGGACCCGCCCGAACCCCGAGTCGCCCACGCCGCCGAAGGGCAGTGACGGCACGCCCGCGTACCCCAGCACCGAGTTGACCGACACCGCGCCGGCCCGCAACCGCCCGGCGAGCGCCAGGCCACGACGGCGGTCGCGGGTGAAGATCGAGCCGGAGAGCCCGTAGCTGGTCGCGTTCGTGCGGCGTACCGCCTCGTCGGCGTCGGCGACCGGGTTGACCACGAGCACCGGGCCGAACGTCTCCTCGGTGACGGCGGTGCTGTCCTCGGGCACGTCGGTCAGCACGACCGGCTCCACGAACGGCGGCCGGACCGAAGCCGCGTCACCGACCACCGCCCGGCCGCCCCGGTCGAGCGCGTCGGTGACGTGGCGCCGGACGACCTCGGGCTGGGTGGGCGTGGTCATCGGCCCGTACGGCGCGTCCGGCTCGGCACCCGGCCGGACCTGCCGCGCCAGCTCGGTCAGCGTGGCCAGGAACGGCTCGTAGACGGACCGTTCGACGTAGACGCGCTCGACGCCGGCGCAGGTCTGCCCGGCGTTGCCGAGTCCGCCGAAGACCGCCGCCTGCGCCGCCGCGTCGAGGTCGGCGTCGGCGGTGACGATCAGGGCGTCCTTGCCGCCGCCCTCGATCACCACCGGGGTCAGGCTCTCGGCGCAGGCGGCCATGACGGCGCGCCCGGTCGCTGCCGAGCCGGTGAACGCGATCTTGTCGACCGAGGCGCGGCACAGCGCGGCGCCGGTCGTGCCGTCTCCGGTGACCACCTGGAGGACCGGGTGGTCGGGAAACAGCTCGTGCCAGCGCTCGGCCAGCCACACCCCGACGCCCGGGGTGAACTCGCTGGGCTTGAACACCACCGCGTTGCCGGCGGCGAGCGCGTGCGACACCGCGCCCATCGGGGTGTAGACGGGGTAGTTCCACGGGCCGATCACGCCGACCACGCCGTACGGCACGTACTCGACGGAGGCGGCCTGGTTGAACGCGAGCAGGCCGGAGGAGACCGAGCGCCGCCTGAGCACCCGCGCGGCGTGCCGGGCCGCCCAGTCCAGGTGCTCGACGGCGAGCATCACCTCGAGCTGGGCCCCGGCGAGGCTCTTGCCGGTCTCGCTCCGGACGATGCCGGCGAGTTCCTCGATGCCGCCGGCGACCGCCGCCTTGTACGCCAGCAGATGGCGGCGGCGCTGCCTGGCGTCCAGACCGGCCCACCAGCCGGCCGCCTCGCGGGCCCGCGTCACGGCGGCGCGCACGGCGGCGTCGTCGGCGAGGTCGTAGTCGGCGCGGTGCTCACCTGTCACCGGGTCGACGACGCTCAGCCGGCGAGGGTGCTCCACGAGGGACGTCATCGGGCAGCCTCCTGACATTTGATATTCGATAGTCTAGCCTTGCTGTCAATCCCTGCTGACGCGCTGGAGGTACCGCGGTGGAGTGGAGCGACGAGCAACGATCCCTGGTCGAGGCGGTGCGGGACTTCTGCCGCCGCGAGGTGGGCACCCGCGAGCAGCGGCAGAACCTCACGAACGGCGGCCGGGAACCGCACAGCCCGGAGCTGTACCGGAAGATGGCCGACCTCGGCTGGCTGGGGCTGTCGCTGCCAGAGGAGTTCGACGGCGGCGGCGCCGGCATGACGGAGCTGTGCCTGTTCCTGGAGGAGACGGCCCGCGCGATGGCTCCGATCGGCGGCTTCACCACGTCGATCATCGTGGCCGCCACCTACCAGCGGTTCGGCACGCCGGCGCAGAAGAAGCTGATCCTGTCCGGGGTGGCCCGCGGCGTCATCGAGGCGGTCGCGATGTCCGAGCCCGAGGCCGGCTCGGACGTGGCGAACCTGAGCTGCCGCGCCGAGCGCACCGACGACGGATACGTCGTCAACGGCCAGAAGACGTGGTGCTCGAACGCCCACCTGGCCGAGCACATCCTGCTGGTCGCCCGCACCGCCGGCCGGGCCGGCGACCACCACGGATTGACCATGTTCCTGGTCCCCGCCTCGGCGCCCGGCCTGACCGTCTCCGGCATCGACACCATGGGCGGCCGGGAGGTGAACGACCTCTACTTCACCGACTGCGTGCTGCCCGCCGACGCCGTGGTCGGCGAGGTCGACAACGGCTGGCGGCAACTGATGGCCGGGCTCAACATGGAACGGCTCATCCTCGCCAGCGTCATGCTCGGCACCGCGCAACGGGCGTTCGACGACGTCGTGGAGTACGTGAAGAACCGGCGGCAGTTCCGCCGGCCGATCGGATCGTTCCAGGTGCTCCGGCACCGACTGGCCGACCTGGCCACCGAGATCGAGTGCGCCCGGCTGCTCGTCTACGACACCGCCGCGAAGGCCGACAAGGCGCCCGACACGGTGCTGCCCCGGGAGAGTTCGATGGCGAAGCTCAAGGCCACCGAGACCGCCCGCCGGGTCGCCCTGGACGCGATGCAGATGATGGGCGGCTACGGCTACACCACCGAGTTCGACATGGAGCGCCTGGTCCGCTCGTCGATCGTGTCCACCGTCTACGGCGGCGCCAGCGAGATCCAGCGCGAGATCATCGCCAAGACGTACGGCCTGTCCGAACAGATGTCCTGACACGAAGTGGCCCGGCCGGTGAGGGGCATACCCACCGGCCGGGCCGCGTCGTCGTCTACTCGAACCGCTCGCCCCGCTCGGCCATGGCGACCAGCAGCGGCGGCGGGTCGAACCGCTCGCCGTAGCGCTCGGCCAGCACCCGGGCACGGGCCACGAAGCCCGGCAGCCCGCCGTCGTACTGGTTGACGTACTGCAGGACGCCGCCGGTCCAGCTCGGATAGCCGATGCCCAGGATCGAGCCGACGTTGGCGTCGGCCACCGAGGTCAGCACACCCTCGTCCAGGCACCGCACCGACTCGATCGCCTCGATGAAGAGCATCCGCTCCTTGAGGTCCTCGAAGGGCGTGTCCAGGTTCGTGCCGCCGAACTGCTCCCGCAGGCCCGGCCAGAGCCCGGCCCGCTTGCCGTCGCGGTAGTCGTAGAAGCCGGCGCCGCCGGAGCGTCCGGTCCGGCCGCACTCGTCGATCATCCGGTCGATCACCGCGTCGGCGGCGTGCGGCTGCCAGGTGCCCCCGGCGGCCACTGTCGCGGCGGCCGTCTCCAGGCGGATCTTCCGGGGCAGGGTGAGGGTCAGCTCGTCCATCAGCGCGAGGACCGGTGCGGGATAGCCGGCCTGGCTGCTGGCCTGCTCGATGGTCGCCGCCGGGATGCCCTCGGCCAGCATCGCCACGCCCTCGTTGGTGAACGTGCCGATGACCCGGCTGGTGAAGAAGCCCCGGCTGTCGTTGACGACGATCGGCGTCTTGCGCAGCTGACGGACGACACCCAGCGCCCGGCCCAGCGTGGCCTCGTCGGTCCGCTCCCCGCGGATCACCTCGACCAGCGGCATCTTGTCCACCGGGGAGAAGAAGTGCAGCCCGATGAACTCCTCCGGCCGGCTGACGCCCTCGGCGAGCAGCGTGATGGGCAGTGTGGAGGTGTTGGAGGCGATGAGCGCGCCCGGCGCGACCTGCTCGATCTCGGCGTACACCTTGTGCTTGAGCGCCGGGTCCTCGAAGACCGCCTCGATCGCGAGGTCGACGCCGGCCAGGTCGGCGAGGTCGCCGGTGGCGTGGATGCGGCCCAGGATCTCGTCCCGCTTCTCCGGCGTGGACCGGCCCCGGGCGACCGCCTTGTCGAGCAGGCCCGCCGAGTACGCCTTGCCGCGCGCCGCACCCTCGGCGGTGACGTCCTTGAGCACCACCCGCATGCCGGCGCGGGCGCAGACGTACGCGATGGCGGCGCCCATCATGCCCGCGCCGACGACGGCGACGCTGCGTACCGGCTGGTGGTCGCCACCGGCGGTGCGGGACCGGGCGGCCTGGAGGTCGAAGAAGAGCGCCTTGATCATGTTCTTGGCGATCTGGCCGGTGGCCAGCTCGGTGAAGTACCGCCCCTCGATCGTGAACGCGGTGTCCAGGTCGACCTGGGCGCCCTCGACGGCGGCGGCGAGGATGTTGCGCGGCGCCGGGTACGGCGCGCCCTTGAGCTGCTTGCGCAGCAGCGCGGGCATGGCCGGCAACTGCATCGCGAGTCCCGGGCTGGACGGGGTGCCGCCGGGCATCCGGTAGCCCTTGCGGTCGTACGGCTGGGTGGCGTCCGGGTTCGCGGCGACCCACTCGCGGGCGGCGGCCATCAGGGCGTCCCGGTCGGCGGCGAGTTCGTCGACCAGTCCGTGCGCGAGCGCGTCCTGCGGCCGGCGGCGCTGGCCGCGCAGCAGCCAGTCGGTCAGCGCGGCGGTGACGCCGAGCAGCCGGACGGTGCGCACCACGCCGCCGCAGCCGGGCAGCAGGCCGAGCGTGACCTCGGGAAAGCCGATCTCGATGCTCGGGTCGTCGAGCACGATGCGGTGGTGGCAGCCCAGGGCCAGCTCCAGCCCGCCGCCGAGGGCGGAGCCGTTGATCGCGGCGACGACCGGGCGGCCGAGCGTCTCCAGCCGGCGTACGGCCTGCTTGAGCGCGGCCGCGTCGGCCGCTGACGCCTCGGCGTCGGCGGGCGTGAGCCGCACCAGGGTCTCCAGGTCGCCGCCGGCGAAGAACGTCTTCTTGGCCGAGGTGACGATCACGCCGGTGATCCGGTCACGCTCGGCCTCGAGCCGGTCCACGGTGGCCGCCAGGCTCTCGCCGAACTCCGCGTTCATCACGTTCGCCGAGCGGCCGGGGTGGTCGAGGGTGAGCAGCACGATGCCGTCGTCGCCGTGCTCCCACCGGACGGTGTTTGCCATTCGTGCTCCTCAGATTCGTTCGATCACGGTCGCGATGCCCATGCCGCCGCCCGCGCAGAGCGTGGCCAGGCCGTAGCGGCCGCCGCGTCGTTCCAGTTCGTCGACGAGCGTGCCGAGGATCATGGCGCCGGTCGCGCCGAGCGGGTGGCCCATCGCGATCGCCCCGCCGTTGGCGTTGACGATGTCCGGGTTCAGGCCGAGGTCGGCGACGAACCGCAGGACCACCGCGGCGAACGCCTCGTTGATCTCGACCAGGTCGAGGTCGTCGACGCCGAGGCCGGCCTTTGCCAGCGCCTTGCGGGCGGCCGGTGCCGGGCCGGTGAGCATGATGGTGGTGTCGGCGCCGCTGAGCGCGGTGACCACGACGCGGGCGCGCGGGGTGAGACCGGCGGCGGCGCCTGCCGCCTCGCTGCCGATCGCGACGAGCGCGGCGCCGTCGACGATGCCGGAGGAGTTGCCCGCCGTGTGGACGTGCTCGATCCGCTCGACCCAGTGGTACTTCTGCAACGCGACCGCGTCGAAGCCGGCCTTCTCGCCGATCTCGGCGAACGAGGGGCGCAGTGCGCCGAGGCTCTCCGCCGTCGAGTCGGCCCGGATGTGCTCGTCCCGGTCCAGCACGGTGAGCCCGTTGCGGTCGCGGACCGGCACCACGGACCGGGCGAAGTAGCCGTTGGCCCACGCCTTCGCGGCCCGCGCCTGCGACTGGAGCGCGTACGCGTCGACCGTCTCCCGGTCGAAGCCGGCGATGGTGGCGATGAGGTCGGCGCTGATGCCCTGCGGCACGAACCCGGTGGTGAAGTTGACCTCCGGGTCCAGCGCCCACGCCCCGCCGTCGGAGCCCATCGGCACCCGGGACATCGACTCGACGCCACCGGCCAGGACGAGATCCTCCCAGCCGGAGCGCACCTTCTGCGCGGCGATGTTCACCGCCTCCAGGCCGGAGGCGCAGAAGCGGTTGAGCTGGACGCCGGCCACCGTGTCGGGCAGGCCGGCCGCGACGGCGGCGGTCCGGGCGATGTCGGCGCCCTGGTCGCCGAGCGGGGACACCACCCCGAGCACGATGTCGTCGATCAGCGCCGGATCGAGGCCGGGCATCCGCCGCAGGGTTTCCTCGATCAGGCCGGTGATCAGCGAAACCGGCTTCACCCCGTACAGCGATCCGGTCGGCTTGCCCCGCCCGCGCGGCGTGCGCAACGCGTCGTAGATGAACGCATCGGTCGTCATGCCAAGCTCCTCATTGCTCACCCGCATGCGAATTTCGCCTAACTTTTCTTGAGCCTGCTGCCGCTTGTCAAGAAGCGTCAGGCGCTGCCCGGCTTCAACCTCGGCGACGGAAACCGCCGAGGGGCGCCAGGGGACCCGCGCGAGGGGGCGCTAACGTGTAGCTGTGCGACGAGCAGCAGGCGACACCGCCCCGGCACCGGCCCGGCGGCCCAAGGACCGCAAGGCCCGGATCGCGCTCGCCGGGGCCGAGCTGTTCTGCGAGCGGGGCTACCACGGCGTCTCGGTGGACGAGATCGCCGCCGCCGTCGGCATCAGCGGGCCGGCCGTCTACCGGCACTTCCCGAACAAGTACGCGATCCTCGTGCACGCCACCCGGGAGGTCGTCGGCGCGTTGCTCGCCGCGACCGGAGAGCCGGCGGCGAGCAGCGCGGAGGGGCTGCTCGACGAACTGCTGCGCGCGCTCGCCGAGGTCGCGGTGAGCAGGCGGAGGGTGGCCGGGCTGTACCAGTGGGAGGGCCGCTACCTGACGCCCGAGCACCGGCAGGAGTTCGGCGCGTCGATGGCCACGCTCGTCGGCCGCGTCGCCGCGCCGCTGCGCGAGCTGCGCCCCGAGCTGACCGCCGCGCAGGCCGACCTGCTGGTGAACGCGGCACTGAGCGCGTTCGGCAGCGTGACCACGTACCGGACCGCCGGTGCCGACACCGAGCACCTGCTCACCCGGGTCGCCTGGACGCTGCTGCGGACCGACGCGCCCACGGTGCCGCCCTGGCGGCGTACCGCCCCGCAGGACACGCCCGCCACCGGGCCGGTGCGCCCGGTCTCGCGGCGCGAACTGCTGCTCGTCGAGGCGATGCGCCTGTTCCACAGGCACGGTTACCACGCCGTCGCGGTGGAGGACATCGGCCGCGCCGCGGGCATGCAGGCCTCCAGCGTGTACCGCTACTTCCCCGGCAAGGCCGACCTGCTCGCCGCCGCCTACTACCGGGCCACCGACCGGCTCACCGGGGCCACCACCGCGGCGATCGCCGAGGCGGCCGACCCGGCCGACGCGCTGCACCGGGTGGTACGCGCGTACGTCGACTTCGCCTTCGGTCAGAGCGATCTGATCGCGGTGTACCTGGCGGAGAACAACAACCTGCCGGACCGGGACCGCCACCAGTTGCGCGGCGCGCAGCGGCTGCACGTCGAGGAGTGGGTGGGCCTGGTCCGGGCGGTACGACCGGACCTGCCGGCCGGCGACGCCCGTGTGCTCGTGCACGCCGCGCTGAACGTGGTCACCGACGTGGGGCGGCTCGGCCGCTTCGACCGCACCGCCGGCTACGACGACCAGACCGCCCGGCTCGCGCTCGCCGTCCTGCACGCCTGACCGGCGTCACCGCGAGCGCGCGGGCGGCGTGAGGCGCTGTGGTTGACTGACACCCATGGTTCCGTGCCCGTCCGCGTCCGCCCGGACGACCCGGTGACCACCGGGCCGGCCGCGGCCACCCGGCCCCGCAACCGCAGACAGGTCATCGTCGAGTCGGCCGGGCAGGTGTTCAGCGAGCGGGGCTACCACGGCGCCTCCATGGAGGAGATCGCCGCCGCGGTCGGGATCAGCGCGCCCGCCCTGTACCGGCACTTCCCGAACAAGTACGCGTTGTTCGCCGAGTGCGCCAACGTCATGGTGGACAACCTGGTCGGGGCCGTCGACGAGTGGCCGCCGGACGCGGCGCTCGCCGACGTGCTGCTGGCCCTCACCCGGGTCACCGTCGCGCACCGCGCCTCCGGCGGCCTCTACCGGTGGGAGGCCCGCTACCTCGGCCGCACGGACCGCCACCTGCTCCGCGCGAAGTTCGGCCACGTCGTGGGCCGGGTGACCGAGATGGTACGGCGGGAGTACCCGCTGCCCGACGAGCGGCTGCGGGCGGTGGCCGCGCTCGGGGTGATCGGCTCGGTGACCATGCACCGCACCTCGATCGCCCAGCGCCGGATCGAGGATCTGGTGCTGCGGTCCGCGATGCGGGTCGTAGCCACCGATCCGACCACCGCCGCCGGGACGGCGCGGCTGGTCGAGCTGCCCGCCCAGCCGGTGCCCCGGACGCGACGCGCGGAGATCCTGGCCGCTGCCGTGCCGCTGTTCGCCCGGGACGGCTTCGCCACCGTCACCAACGCGCAGATCGCCCAGGCGGTGGGGCTCGCACCGTCCGCGATCTACCGCCACTATCCCGGCAAGGTGGACATCCTCGTGGCCGCCTGCCTCCAGGCGGCGGAACTGCTCGCGCAGGCGGTGGACCGCAGTCTCCAGCGGGCGGCCGACCCGCGGCAGGCGGTGGTCGCGCTGGCGGCGGCGTACGTGGCCTACTGCTTCGAGCACAACACCCTCAACAGCGTCGCCGAGGCGGAGGTGGCCGGCCTGCCGGACGACGTACGGCGTCCGCTCATCCTCGCCCAGCGGGAGCACATCGCGGTCTGGGAGCAGCAGTTGCGGGCGGTCCGGCCGGACCTGGACCGGCGGCAGGCCCGGCTGCTCGTGCACGCCGGGTTCGGCGTGGCGGTGGAGGCCGGGCGCGCCCTGCGCTGGCAGGACTCGCCCGGCCACCGGGACGCGGTCACCGCGCTGGTCACCGGCGCCCTGACGCTGTGAACCGGCACGGACTCAGGTGCCCGGCCGGTTGATGACCGGGATCGTGATCGGGGTGTGCGACGCGGACGAGCCGTTGTTGAGGAACAGCATCGCCAGCCCGCGGATGAACCTGTCGAACAGGCCGAACGTCTCCGGCATGAGCGGCGAGAGCCCTTCGCGGAACATCACGTACGTCGGCCAGCCGGCCTCGATCACGCCCCGGGAGATGTAGTCGCGGGGCAGCCGCAGCCAGTCGCCGATCCGGTCGGTGAGCACGTAGCGCGCGAACTCCCGCTGGAATCCCCGGGTGACGCCCAGATCCACCGAGGACGTCAGGTTCAGCAGGATGTCGGCCAGGTCGATGCCCTCGGGCGTCGGTGCGAGGAGCGGGGACAGGGCGTACCGGGACTGCTCCTCGGCGGCGGCCCAGCTGTTCGGGATGAACTCGTCGCGGACCCCGAGCAGATGCAGCGCGACCTGCCACATGTGCAGGTAGGCCTCCTCCTCCGCGGCCGACATCCGCAGTCCCCAGCGACGCCAGTCGAGCAGCTTGCGGTGCACGTACGTGCCGAGGCTGTGGAAGGTGATGAGGATGTCGCCGTTGCTGATCGGGATCGGGTGGTCGGTGACGCCGCGCCACGGCGCGGACTGCGGCAGCAGGTGCCGTACGGCCGCGTGGGTGAGCCGCGTCTTGTGCGAGGTGACCACGAAGCTGCCGGTGGCCTTGAACGCGTCGGGAGCGCTCAGGTCGTACCCGTAGGTGAAGGTCTTCGCGGCGCGCGACTTCATGTCCGCGCCGCCCTCGGACCAGTAGACGTTGCGGGCCTCGCGCGGGATCACCGTGCTCATGATCCCGCTGCCCAGGCCGTAGAGCAGGAACAGGTACATGCTCATGCGCTTGTTGAACTGGGCGGCGCGGTCCAGCTTGGCCTGGTCGGCCCAGGAGGGCAGCGTGTTGACCCGCCGCAGGTAGGTGGTGAGCGCCGGGGGCAGGCCGGCGGGCAGCGCGTCGCCGTTGCGGATCCAGGACGCGAACGCGGTGTTCACCGCCGGGATCTGACCGGCGTCCAGCATCGAGGCGACGAGCGGGTCGGTGTCGTCGTCCCAGACGTCCCACGGGTCGGTGACCGTGTCGGTCCCGGCGATCGAGCCGGACGACGACCACGCCCACGCCTTCGGGGCGTCCGCCACGGCTACCAGTCCCAGCGCGGCGCCGAGCGTCAGGACGCTTCGTCTACTGAGATTCTCCATTAGCACCACTTCCCGGTTTCGACCGGACATCACCCTGAGCACCGGCTCGTGAGGTGCGCACAAGCAGGTTTCGAGTTATCCGGGGATGTGATTTTCTATTAACATAGAGGAGCTTGACTACATCGGCAAGGGTGGACGGTGGGGGTGGTGGCGATGGCTCGTGAGGGGCGGTACCGCTGGTTGCGCCGGATCGAGACGCTCGATCCGGTCCGCGACCACCACGAGATCTACCGGCTCTCCGCCGGGTACGAGTTCCCCTTCGACTACCAGCGGGCGCTGGAGGTGGCGCTGCTGCGCACGTACTGCGTGCCGAGCATCTCCGCGCTGCTCGACGCGACAGGCGAGTTCCGGCTGCGGGCGCAGCAGCGCTACGACGACACCGCGCTGCTGATGGCCGAGCTGCTGGAGCACGGGTACGACTCGCCGCGCGGCCGGGAGGCGCTGCGGGTGGTCAACCGGGCGCACGGCCGGTACGCGATCTCGAACGACGACATGCGGTACGTGTTGTCCACGTTCGTCTACGAGCCGATCGACTGGCTGGACCGGTACGGCTGGCGCCCGCTGCACGAGCACGAGCGGCTGGCCGCGTTCCACTACTACCGCGCCGTCGGCGCGCGCATGGGCATCCGGGACGTCCCGGCGGACTTCGACGCGTTCCGCGCCTTCAAGGACGCGTACGAGCGGGAGACGTTCCGCCGCACGCCGAGCAACGAGCGGGTCGCGGCGTACACGCTGGACCTGTTCGCGTCCTGGTACCCGGCGCCGCTGCGCCCGGCCGCGCGGCTCGCGGTGCGCGCGCTGCTGCCGCCCGAGATGCGGGCCGCCTTCGGGC
>NZ_JBXUOV010000046.1:0-37885 GCF_057196585.1 Micromonospora sp. ATLC20 | reverse complement strand
GTCGTCAGGCGTTCGCCCGGCGGATGGCCGCTCGCGGACCGCTCGGCCACCGCGCGGATCGCCAGCGTGACGGCGGAGCGCTGCGCGGCTGTCGGATCGGGTACGGAGGTGGCAGCGACCAGGCTCTCCGCCGGCGCGTCCGGGTCCCGCCCGGACAGGTGCAGCCGGCGCAGCGGGTCCGGCCGCAGCTTGCGCCAGCTCCGCAGCAGCGGCCAGCCGGTGTTGCCGACCGCCCGGTGCCGGTACGCGCCCTCGACCGCCGCCGCCACGGTCGGCACCCCGGCCGCCCCGGCGAGTGCCCGGGTCAGCTCCTGAGCCGAGGCGTCACCGGGCCGGGTGCGCGGCGGTTCCGGCCCCACGAGCGGTTCGAGATCGGCCACCACGCCGTCCACGTCGCCGGAGAGCCGGCGCAGCGCGGCCTGCCGTTCGGCGACCGTACGCTCCAGCTCGGTCCGCAGCCCCTCCAGCCCGTTCGGGTCCACCGCGACGGTCGGCAGCAGCGGTACCCCGCCCAGCCCGTCGGCGTCGAGCAGCCGGCGCAGGTCGTCGAGGACCTTCGGCAGCTCGGTGGGGTGCAGCCGGTCGGCCTGGTTGAGCACCACGACCGTGACGTCCTTGTGCCTGTGGAACTCGCGCAGGTAGCTGGTGTGGATCACGCGGTCGGCGTACTTCTGCGGGTCGACCACCCAGACCACCAGGTCGACCAGGCCGAGCAGGCGGTCCACCTCCAGCCGGTGGCCGTGCTGTACCGAGTCGAAGTCGGGCAGGTCGAGCAGGACGAGGCCGTGCAGCCCGGACTCGTCGTCGGCGTCCAGCGGGCTCTCCCGGACGAACCGGTGCCGGGGCAGCACGCCGATCCAGTCGAGCAGCCGGACCGCGCCGTCGAGCGGGCCCCACACGCAGGCGTGCGCGACACCCGTCGTGGGCCGGCGTACGCCCACCGGGGAGAGGTCCAGCCGGGCCAGCGAGTTGAACAGGCTCGACTTGCCGCTGCCGGTCGCACCGGCGAGCGCGACCACCGTGTGGCGGCCGGAGAGCGCGAGCCGGTCACCGGCGCGCTCGACCACCGTGTGCGCGGCGACGAGCTGGGCGTCGGGCACGTGGCCGTCCACCGCGCCGAGGAACCGCTGGATCGCGGTGAGCCGTTCGATCAGGGTGTCCGGGTCGACCCGCTGCTCGCCCCGCATCGCCTCGCGCATCCGTCCCACGATGTTGCTCACGGTGCCTTCCTTGCTCGCGACTGCGGGGCTCGCAGACCCGGCTCACTCCTCGCGCTCACGGTGCGGTCCTTGCTCGCGACTGCGGGGCTCGCAGGACCGGCTCACTCCTCGGGCTCACGGTGCCTTCCTTGCTCGCGACTGCGGGGCTCGCAGACCCGGCTCACTCCTCGCGCTCACGGGCGAACTTCCTGCTCGGGGGCCGGCGGGAACAGGCCGCTGCGGTGCCGGGCCCGCTCGACCTCGACGGCGGCCCAGCGCAGCGCCGCGCCGGCGTTGGCGGCGGGGCGCTCGGCCTCGGTGCGGCTCAGGTAGCGCTCGGCCTCCTCGGCCAGCAGCTTGCCGACCCGGTCGAGCAGGTCGACGCGGGCCTTGCGGGCCAGGTTGCGGACCGCCTGGTCGCCGAAGATCGCCTGGAGCACCGTCTGCCCGGCCACCGCCGTACCGGTGCCCGCGGCCACCTCCAGGCCGGTCGGGATGAACGCGGTGGAGGCGAACACGCCGATCATGACGGCGAGACCGGTGGCGTTCACCGCGTACGCGGCCGTGCGGGCCACGAACCGCCGGTCGCCGCCCTCGACCCGGACCAGCTCCAGCACGCCGCGCTGCCAGTCGCGGACCAGCTGCTCGGCCCGCTCCGGCAGGTCGGCCGAGGGGTGGGCCAGGTTCGGCTCCAGCAGCGCCGCACCCGCCGGGTGCGCCTTCCAACCGGTGTACGCGTTCTCCGCCGCCTCGGCGGCCACCCCGCGCAGCAGCGTGACGAGCTGGGACTCGATCGCGGTACGCAGTTCCGCGGCGGGCGCGGGTCGCCCGGTGACCGCCGCGACCACCCGGTCGCGCAGCCGCCCGATGCGGGCCTCCAGCCCGCGGAAGAAGTCGCCGGTGCCGATGAACTCCTGCCAGCGCGCGAGCACCTCACCGCGCAGCAGCCGGCCGTCCCTGAGCCCCTGGTCGACGCTGCGCTCCGCGCTCCGGTACGCGGCCTGGACCCGTTCGTCCAGCGCGTCGGCGGCGCTCACCTGCTCGTCGGCGGCCTCGGCCAGCGTCTCCACCACCGGGTGCAGCGCGGCCAGCGCGCCGTCGAGCGTCTGCCGGACCACCGCGGCGCGGGCCTCGGAGTCGGCGGCGAGCCGGGCGAACCAGTCGCTCAGCGGCGCGGTGATCCGGTCCGGCAGCAGCCCCTGCCCGTCCACCCAGGTCTCCGGCAGCACGAACAGCGGCGAGGCGCCCAGCTCCTGCTCGGCGAGCATCTCGGACAGGTGGGCAGCGACCTCGTCGGCGGCCTCCGGGGGCACCCGGTCCAGCACCATCGCCACGGCGGTGCCCCGGGCCCGGGCGCTGCGCAGCAGTTCCCAGGGGACGGCGTCGGCGTACCGGGCGGCGGTGGTGACGAACAGCCAGAGGTCGGCGGCGGCGAGCAGCTGACCGGCGAGCGCCCGGTTGGCGTCGACCACCGAGTCGATGTCGGGCGCGTCGAGGAAGGCCAGGCCGGGCGGCAGCGCCGGCGCGGTGACCAGGTGCAGGGTGCCCGGCTGCTCGCTGGGCTCGGTGGTCCGGGTCAGGCCGGGCAGCAGCTCACCCTGCCGGAACCAGGCCGCGTCGGTCGGGCTGCACACCAGCACCGGAGAGCGGGTGGTGGGGCGGAGCACGCCCGCCGCGCTGACCCGAGCCTGGACCAGGCTGTTGACGAGTGTCGACTTGCCGGCGCCGGTGGAACCGCCGACGACCACCAGGAGCGGGGCGTCGAGCCGGGCCAGCCGGGGCAGCAGGTAGTCGTCGAGCTGGTCGGTGAGGCTGGTGGCGGCGTGCCGGGCCGGCTCGGCCGAGGGAAGGGCGAGCGGGAAGCGGGCCGCACCGATCGCCGCGCGCAGGCCGGTGAGCGCGGCGGGCAGGCCGTCGGCGGCGTGAGCAGGCTGGTCGTCGCCCGTGGTGGGCCCGGTGCGGGCTGCGACGGCGGGCGCGCCGGCACGGGTGGCGGAATCGCCATGCGTCGTCACCGCTAAAGCGTGCCCGACCGACGCAAGGTAAGACAACCGGACAGTAGTAACGGTCGGGTTGCGCCGGGTCGGCTCAACCCCGACTTGCGGATTGGCGATCGCGTGGCACTATTGAGTCAAGTTCACTCAACTTGTGGTGCGGTCGCTTACCGGCGACCCGCCGGGCAGGCCGTCTGACCTGCTCACCCGTTACGAAGCGAGGAAGCGAACATGGCACGTGCGGTCGGCATCGACCTCGGCACGACGAACTCCTGCGTCAGCGTTCTCGAGGGCGGTGAGCCCACCGTCATCGCCAACGCCGAGGGCTCGCGTACGACTCCCTCGATCGTCGCGTTCGCCCGCAACGGCGAGGTGCTCGTCGGTGAGGTCGCCAAGCGCCAGGCGGTGACCAACCCCGACCGGACCATCCGGTCGGTCAAGCGTGAGATCGGCACCAACTGGACCGTCGACATCGACGGCAAGAAGTACACCCCGCAGGAGATCTCGGCGCGCACGCTGATGAAGCTCAAGCGGGACGCCGAGGCGTACCTGGGCGAGCAGATCACCGACGCGGTGATCACCGTCCCGGCCTACTTCAACGACGGGCAGCGCCAGGCCACCAAGGAGGCCGGTGAGATCGCCGGCTTCAACGTGCTGCGGATCGTGAACGAGCCGACCGCGGCGGCCCTGGCGTACGGCCTGGACAAGGGCTCCAAGGAGCAGACCGTCCTGGTCTTCGACCTCGGTGGCGGCACCTTCGACGTGTCGCTGCTGGAGCTGGCCGAGGGCGTGGTGGAGGTCAAGTCCACCAGCGGTGACAACCAGCTCGGTGGTGACGACTGGGACCAGCGCATCATCGACCACCTGGTGAAGACGTTCCGCGGCGAGCACGGCATCGACCTCTCGCAGGACAAGATGGCCATGCAGCGGCTCAAGGAGGCCGCCGAGAAGGCCAAGATCGAGCTGTCCGCCGCCACCACCAGCAACATCAACCTGCCGTACATCACCGCCGGTTCGGCCGGCCCGCTGCACCTGGACGTGACGCTCAGCCGCGCCGAGTTCCAGCGCATGACGCAGGACCTGCTGGACCGCTGCAAGGGCCCGTTCGAGCAGGCCGTGAAGGACGCCGGCATCAAGATCTCCGACGTCGACCATGTCATCCTGGTCGGCGGCTCGACCCGCATGCCGGCCGTGACCGACCTGGTCAAGCAGCTCACCGGCCGTGACCCGAACAAGGGCGTCAACCCGGACGAGGTCGTCGCCGTCGGCGCCGCCCTCCAGGCCGGCGTGCTCAAGGGTGAGGTCAAGGACGTCCTGCTGCTCGACGTGACCCCGCTGAGCCTGGGCATCGAGACCAAGGGCGGCATCTTCACCAAGCTCATCGAGCGCAACACCACCATCCCGACCAAGCGCTCCGAGGTCTTCACCACCGCCGACGACAACCAGCCGTCGGTGCTGATCCAGGTGTTCCAGGGCGAGCGGGACATCGCCGCCTACAACAAGAAGCTCGGCACCTTCGAGCTGACCGGTCTCCCGCCGGCCCCGCGCGGCGTGCCCCAGATCGAGGTCACGTTCGACATCGACGCCAACGGCATCGTGAACGTGCACGCCAAGGACCTGGGCACCGGCAAGGAGCAGAAGATGACGATCACCGGCGGCTCCTCGCTGCCGAAGGACGACATCGAGCGGATGCGCCGGGACGCCGAGGAGCACGCCGACGAGGACAAGCGCCGCCGTGAGGAGGCCGAGACCCGCAACGTGGCCGAGGCGCTCCAGTGGCAGACCGAGAAGTTCCTCGCCGAGAGCGGCGACAAGCTGCCCGGCGAGAACCGTGACCAGCTCAACGAGGCGCTCGGCGAGCTGCGCAGCGCCCTCGGCGGGCAGGACATCGAGAAGATCAAGTCCGCGCACGAGAAGCTGGCGCAGGTCTCCCAGCAGGCGGGCTCGCTGCTCTACGCCCAGCAGCAGGAGGGCGAGCAGACCGCACCGGGTGCGGCCGGGCCGGGTGCCGGCGCGGGCGCGGCCGGTGGCCCGAAGGCCGGTGGCGACGACGACGTGGTCGACGCGGAGATCGTGGACGAGGACAAGAAGTGACATCCGGTCCCGGACACGATTCGCACCGCAGAGGGATGAGGTAACCGCATGACGGACAAGCCACGAGCGGCCGACCCGGGTGCCACCGGGTCGGCGCCGGGCGCCGGCAAGGACACCGGCGACGAACCCCGGGTCGTCATCCGCGACAAGCGCAAGCTCGGCAAGGTGACCGAGCAGCCGGCGAACGACGCCTCGGCGGCCGACGCGGCCGCCGACGCGCCCGCCGAAGGGCTGGTCGAGGAGGCCGAGGTCGTGGTCGACGAGATCGGCGGCGAGGCCGAGGTCAGCGGTCCGACCGTGGTCGACTCGCCCGCCGAGCCGAACGGCGGGCCCGGCACGGACACGCCGCTCGGCGCCGAGCTGGAGTCGCTCCGCACCGACCTGGAGGAGCTCACCCGCGACCTCCAGCGGGTGACTGCGGAGTACGCCAACTACCGCAAGCGGGTCGACCGGGACCGCAACCTGGTCCAGGAGCAGGCCACCGGGGCGGTGCTCACCGCGCTGCTGCCGATCCTCGACGACCTGGACCGGGCCCGCGAGCACGGCGACCTGGTGGGCCCGTTCGGCAGCGTGGCCGAGCAGCTCACCGGCGCGCTGGCGAAGTTCGGCCTGACCGCGTTCGGCGAGAAGGGTGACCCGTTCGACCCGACCCGGCACGAGGCGGTGGCGCACCAGACCTCCGCCGACGTGACGGAGCCGACCTGCGTACAGGTCATGCGCCGTGGTTACCAGCTCGGCGAGCGGCTGCTGCGGCCCGCCATGGTCGCGGTCGCGGACCCGGAGTAGTGCCGACCCGTGACGTCCCGCCCGCCCGCACCGGGCGGGCGGGACGACCGGGGTTCGACCCGTGGAAGGGGGTGGACCGGTGAGTTCCAAGGACTGGATCGAGAAGGACTACTACGCCGCGTTGGGCGTGGACAAGTCCGCCTCCTCGGACGAGATCAAGAAGGCGTACCGCAAGTTGGCCCGGGAGTCGCACCCGGACCACAACCCCGGCGACACCGGTGCCGAGGAGCGGTTCAAGACCGTCTCCGAGGCGTACGCGGTGCTCGGTGACGAGAAGAAGCGCCGCGAGTACGACGAGATGCGCTCGCTGTTCGGCTCCGGCGCCTTCCGGCGCAGCGCCCGCGGCGCGGGCCAGCCGGGCGGCATGCCGTTCGACGTCTCCGACCTGTTCGGCGGCGGCGCCGGCGGCGGTGACAACCGGTTCAGCGGTGGCGGCTTCACCGACCTGTTCAGCTCGATCTTCTCCGGCGGCGCCGGCGGTGGCCCGGCACGTCCGCGCGGCCCGGCCCGCGGCCGGGACGTCGAGACCGAGGTGGCGCTCGACTTCGACGACGCGGTACGCGGCGTCACGCTGCCGCTGACGCTGCGCGCACCAGGCGTCTGCGACACCTGCCACGGCAACGGCGCGAAGCCCGGCACCCAGCCGGTGGCCTGCCCGGTCTGCCACGGCGCCGGCGTGACCACCCGCAACCAGGGGTCGTTCAGCTTCTCCGAGCCGTGCCGCAACTGCCAGGGCGTCGGCACGATCGTCGAGGAGAAGTGCCCGGAGTGCCACGGCACCGGCGGCGTCACCAAGACCCGCACGCTGAACGTGCGCTTCCCCGCCGGGGTGGCCGACGGGCAGCGGATCCGCCTGGCCGGCCGGGGCGAGCCCGGCGAGCGGGGCGGTCCGGCGGGTGACCTGTTCGTGCAGGTGAAGGTCCGCCCGGACGAGCTGTTCGGGCGCACCGGGGACGACCTGACCCTGACCGTCCCGATCACGTACGCCGAGGCGGTTCTCGGCACGGACCTGCGCGTGCCGACCCTGGACGGGACGGTGACCCTGCGGGTGCCACCGGGTACGCCCAGTGGGCGGGTGCTGCGCGCCCGCGGCAAGGGCGTCGTACGCAAGGACGGCCGCGCCGGTGACCTGCTGGTCACGCTCGACGTGGTGGTCCCGGCGAAGGTCTCGGACGAGGCGCGGGCGGCGCTGGAGACCTTCGCGGCGCAGACTCCGCCCGCCGCGCGGGAACATCTCGAAGCGCGGGTACGTCGATTCAGTTGACGGCGGCACCGGAGGTGAGCGGGCATGTCGGAGGAGTACGTCGGCTCGGGTGACCCGGCCTACGAGGCCAAGGTCTTGATGATCTCGGTGGCCGCGCGGATGGCGGGGATGCACCCCCAGACGCTGCGCCAGTACGACCGGCTGGGCCTGGTGCAGGCCGGACGGGCGTCCGGCGGCGGTCGCCGGTACAGCGTCCGGGACGTGGTGCTGCTCCGCGAGGTGCAGCGGCTCAGCCAGGACGACGGGATCAACCTGGCCGGGGTCAAGCGGATCATCGGGCTGGAGCGGCTGCTCGAAGAGGCGCAGCAGCGGGTGGCCCGGCTGGAGGCGGAACTGGACGCCGCGTACCGGCGGATCGCCGAGCTGGAGTCACTCGGCGGCTTCCCCCGCGGCGACCTCGTGCCCACCAACCGCACGTCCACCGCGCTCGTCGTCTGGCGTCCGCGCCGCGCTCCCGACCGCTGACCTCGTACCTGAAGGCCGGCGCGCCCGCTCCCCCGGGGCCGCGCCGGCCTTCGTCGTTCCCCGGGCGGTCCGCCGCCCGGGTCGGGGAAAGCCGGGGTACGGCAGAGCGGGGTCGACTACGATTTTCCGCAGGGGCAAAAAGCCTCAAATCGGAATCCGGGCTGGCGGGGGGAGCCATGACGGAACCGGCGAAGAAGGTGGCCGAGCGCGCGGAGGAACGGCTGGAGAAAGTGGCCGAGAACGTCCGCGAGCGGTTCGACCGGGTCACCGAGGGCCGCTTCAGCGACAAGGTCAAGGAAGGGCGCTTCGCCGACCAGACGGACCACGGCGTGGACCGGGCGCGGGACGACGAGCGGCGCAAGAAGCAGGGCGGGTCGACCTAGACGATCCGCCGACGTGCGGGCCGGGATCCACGGGGGATCCCGGCCCGTTCGTGTCCCGAGGGCCGAGCGGGCACCACGCACCCGCCCTCGCGGTCGATCATGAAGTTGGCGGCGACAAACCGGACACCAAACACCGCCAAGTTCATGATCGACCAGGCCGGACGGGTCGAGGTGGCTGGGCGACGCTGACCCCGGGGGGACGGATGGCGTCAGAGGCGGCGGTTCTCGCGGACCAGGCCGCCCTCGCACCAGTCCCGGTAGACGAAGAGATCCGGCCGGGCGAGCAGCACCCGGCTGTTGTGCGCCCAGTTGCGCATCAGGTCGTCGCCGGACTTCTCGGCCTGCTCGACCAGCTTGCGGAACCGGCGCTTGGGGTGGGCGCGGAAGTTCGTCCGGATGCCGTCGGCGGCGTAGATGTAGAGGCAGTGCAGCGCGAACCGCCGCGCCGGGCAGCCCTGGTCCATCGCCAGATCGAACAGCGTCTGCACCAGGTGGTCACCGGCGACCAGCAGATCCCAGTCCGGCGGCATCGAGGTCAGCGGCACCGAATCCGGCTGATACGCCCACGACCGAAGCTCGGCGGGCGAGGGATCGACCGGGTTGGCGAAGCCGTGGAACGTCTCTTCCTGCACGCTCACCGGCCGACCTTCCGCTTGCGCTGGCGGGGGCGCAGGCCACCCGCGGACCCTGGCTGCTGGGCCGAAACGTTAACGCGGTTGGACGGAGCAGGGGTAGACCTTCCCGGGATCAATTTGACAACGCCGGGCCGGATCTGCCCTCGGCTGATCCGGCCCGGCCGGGTCAGTCGCCGGAGCCCAGGGGCAGCGGCGCGGGCGGCCGTGCGGCGGCGGCGCGGGTGCGCAGCCACTGCTTGAACCACGGGCTGTCCGGCAGGCGGGCGAGCAGCGGCCCGGTCACCACCGTGATCAACACGTACGCGGTGGCGAGCGCGGCGAGCTTCGGCTCCACCGGGTAGACGGCCGCGACGGCCAGCCCGGCGATGACGATGGAGAACTCGCCGCGCGGGGTCAGCGCCAGGCCGGCCCGCCAGCGGCCGGGCTCGGCGATCCCGGCCCGGCGGGCGGCCAGGTAGCCGGTAGCCACCTTCGTCGCCATGGTCACCACTGCGAGCAGCAGCGCGGGCAGCAGTACCGGCGGCATGTCCAGCGGGTTGGTGACCAGCCCGAAGAACACGAAGAAGACCGCGGCGAACAGGTCACGCAGCGGGGAGAGCAGCTCGGTGGCGTGGTGCGCCACCGGCCCGGACAGCGCGATGCCCACCAGGAACGCGCCGACCGCCGCCGACACCTGGAGCTTGGCCGCGACACCGGCGACCAGCAGGGTCAGGCCGAGCACCCCGAGCAGCAGCGCCTCCGGATCCTTGGCGGAGAGCGCGGCGGAGATCAGATGGCCGTACCGGATCGCCACGGCCAGCACCACGACGACGGTGAACACCGCGATGGCGAGCGCGATGCCGCCCTTCATCAGGCCGACCCCGGCGAGCAGCGCGGTGACCAGCGGCAGGTAGAGGGCCATCGCCAGGTCCTCGATCACCAGGACGGACAGGATCACCGGGGTCTCCCGGTTACCGACCCGGCCCAGGTCGCCGAGCACCTTCGCGATCACGCCGGACGACGACACCCACGTGACGCCCGCGAGCACCACCGCCGCCACCCAGCCCCAGCCGAGCAGGAGCGCGAAGGCGAACCCGGGCAGCGCGTTGAACACCGCGTCGATCACGCCGGCCGGCGCGGCGGACCGGAGGTTGCCCACCAGTTCGTTGGCGCTGTACTCCAGGCCGAGCATGACCAGCAGCAGGATCACGCCGATCTCGGCGCCGACCGCGAAGAACTCCTCGCTGGCGTTGAGCGGCAGCAGCCCACCGTGCCCGAACGCCAGGCCGGCGAGCAGGTACAGGGGGATGGGCGACACGCCGAAGCGACGGCTCAGCCGGCCGAGCAGGCCGAGCAGGAGCAGCAGCGCACCGACTTCGATGAGCAGGATTGTGGTTTCGTGCATACGCGTCAGCCGTCCGGATCGGTCTCGGCGAGGATCGCGGTCACGCCGTCGAGCCCTTGACGGGTACCGACCACGACGACCACATCGCCGGCTTCGAACCGGAAGGTGGGATCGGGCGAGACGTTCACGGCGCCCTGACGCAGCACGGCCACGATCGACGCGCTGGTCCGGGTGCGTGCCTTGGTGTCCGCGAGCCGCCTGCCGACGTACTTCGACCCCGCCGGGATGGCGATCTGCTCGGTCAGCAGCCCGGCGGCCTGCTCGCGCAGACCGGAGAGCTGACCCAGCATCAGCGACGCGCCGAGGATGTCGGCGAGCGCCTCCGCCTCGTCGTCGGTCAGGGGTATGTCGTGTTGGCAGGAGTCGGGATCGTCCGGGTCGTATAGGACCAGGTCGCGACGGCCATTGCGGTGGGAGACCACGCCGAGCCGGCGGCCGGACTCCGTCATCAGATCATGACGTACGCCGATCCCGGGCAGGGCGGTCTGTTCGACACGTACTCGCACGCGGGTGAGGCTACTCCGGGCGCGCACGTGCTGTTTCCGGGGCCGAACTGCAGACTGGTCGATGCGGCTCGGGCGGCTCGTCTAGTCCCGTTCGGCTACGAACACGCCGACACCTTCGAGCGTTTCGGTGAGACCGGTCGCGCGCAGGATCATCATCGCCTTGCCGACGACGGTGTCGGAGACGGCGTACTCCTTGCACAGCTGGGCGCGGCTCGGCAGCTTGGTGCCGGGTGGCCACTCGCCCGAATCGATCTTGCTCTTCAGTTCGTCTGCGAGCACTTGGTACTGCTGTTTGGGCATACACACTCCCCGGATGGCACGC
The DNA here is from genome assembly GCF_057196585.1 of Micromonospora sp. ATLC20. Classification (NCBI taxonomy): domain Bacteria; kingdom Bacillati; phylum Actinomycetota; class Actinomycetes; order Micromonosporales; family Micromonosporaceae; genus Micromonospora; species Micromonospora sp. ATLC20. The sequence continues at coordinate 26,853 of NZ_JBXUOV010000046.1, read as the reverse complement.
CCATTCGACCATGCAACCGCCTCCAACCTCAAGCAATTGTGGGTTGGTCGTTGACCTACAACTGGTACCGATTGTAGGTTGCTGGCGAACGCTCCCGGATGGCACCTGGAGCTTTCCCGGGTCGGGGCGGGCATCCCCCGTGGCTCGTCCCGACCCCCGTCCTCCGCGAGAAGGGACAGTGTCGTGCGCAATCTCCTGCGAATACGTCCGAAGCGGCGGAGCCTGACCCCGCCCAACTCCGCGCCGGTCGGCGCCTACCGTTCCGCGTCGTACCTTCCGCTGCGGCCCTGGCAGGTGCGGGGCCGCCGCTTCACGACGTGCCGTCGAGGGCTGGACCCGGCCGAGGTCGCGGCGTTCCTGGATCGCGTCGCCGGCGATCTCGCCGCCGCGTACGCCGAAGTCGCCCGGAGCCGTGAGGAGACGGCCCGGATCAAGGGCGCGTTGCGCGAGTGGCAGTCCCGGCAGGCACCGTCGATGCGTGACCTGGCCGGGCGGCCGTGACCGGGCGGTACGTGATCCACCTGCCGGTGCGCGCGGCCGATCTGGCCCGGGCGAAGATGCTCGGCCGCACGGCCGGCCGGTCGTTGGCGTTCCTCGCGGTGGTGGAGTTGGGCGGGATCACCGTCTCGGCCGAGGACGACCAGGCCGTACGCCATTGGGTGTTCTGCGACCGCAAGCTGGACGGCGGCCGGCGTTGCGTGCTGCGCGCCGACCACGAGACCCCCTGCCTGGCGCGCCTGCCACGTCGCTGAGATCTTGGTACGAAAAGGCCCCTCCAAGGGCCTTTTCGTACCAAGATCTCTCCGGCCGGACCGGATGAGGGTGACTCAGGTCACAGGGGTGGAGTTGAGCGGAATAGACTCAACTCTGGTTGTGTCATGTCCAGTGGACACGCCGATCCGGGGGAGCCCATGAACACGGAACGTCTCACCACCAAGAGCCGCGAGGCCATCACCGGTGCCGTCGCGCTGGCGAACCAGCGCGGTCACGCCACCGTGGAGCCCTGGCACCTGCTGCTGTCACTGCTGGACACCGAGGGCTCGACCGCCGCGGGCCTGCTGCGCGCCGTCGGGGCCGACCCCGCCGAGCTGCGCCGCGTCGCCCAGCGGTCGGTCGACGCGCTGCCTGCCGCACGCGGGTCGAGCATCGCCGAGCCGACCCTGGCCCGCGAGTTCGTCAACGCCATCGGCGCCGCCGAGCAGATCGCGCGGCCGCTGGGCGACGAGTACACCTCCACCGAGCACCTGCTGGCCGGGCTGGCCCGGGTCGGCGGCGCGGTCTCGGTCGCGCTGAAGAACTCCGGCGCCACCGAGGAGAACCTGGTCGCCGCGTTCCCGACCGTCCGGGGCGGCGACCGCCGGGTGACCACCGCCGACCCGGAGCAGACCTACCAGGCCCTCGCCAAGTACGGCGTGGACCTCACCGCCAGCGCCCGCGACGGCAAGATCGACCCGGTGATCGGCCGGGACTCGGAGATCCGCCGGGTGATCCAGGTGCTGTCCCGGCGTACGAAGAACAACCCGGTGCTGATCGGCGAGCCGGGCGTCGGCAAGACCGCGATCGTGGAGGGCCTGGCCCAGCGCATCGTGGCCGGCGACGTGCCGGAGTCGCTGCGGGACAAGAAGCTCGTCTCGCTCGACCTCGGCGCGATGGTCGCCGGCGCGTCGTACCGCGGTCAGTTCGAGGAGCGGCTGAAGTCCGTGCTGGAGGAGATCAAGAACTCCGACGGCAAGGTCATCACGTTCCTGGACGAGCTGCACACGGTGGTCGGCGCCGGCAAGGGCGAAGGCTCGATGGACGCCGGCAACATGCTCAAGCCGATGCTGGCGCGCGGCGAGCTGCGGATGGTCGGCGCGACCACGCTCGACGAGTACCGCGAGCACATCGAGAAGGACCCGGCACTGGAGCGCCGCTTCCAGCCGGTGCTGGTCGGCGAGCCGACCATCGAGGACACCATCGGCATCCTGCGCGGGCTCAAGGAGCGCTACGAGGTGCACCACGGCGTACGGATCACCGACGCCGCGCTCGTCGCCGCCGCCGCGCTCTCCGACCGGTACATCACCGACCGGTTCCTGCCGGACAAGGCGATCGACCTGGTGGACGAGTCCGCGTCCCGGCTGCGCATGGAGATCGACTCGCGCCCGGTCGAGGTGGACGAGATCGAGCGGGCGGTACGCCGGCTGGAGATCGAGGAGATGGCGCTGGCGAAGGAGCCGGACGCCGCGTCCGCCGAGCGCCTGGAACGGCTGCGCAAGGAGCTGGCCGACAAGCGCGAGCAGCTCACCGCGCTCTCCGAGCGCTGGCAGACCGAGAAGAGCCACATCACCAAGCTCTCCACCGCCAAGGAGGAGCTGGAGCGCCTCGGCGGCGAGGCCGAGCGGGCCGAGCGCGACGGCGAGCTGGAACGCGCCGCCGAGCTGCGGTACGGCCGGATCCCCGCTCTGCGGACCGAGCTGAAGCAGGCCGAGGAGGAGCTGGCCCGGCTCCAGGCCGACGGCGCGATGCTCAAGGAGGAGGTCGGCGCGGACGACATCGCCGCAGTGGTCGCCTCCTGGACCGGCATCCCCGCCGGTCGGCTGCTCGAAGGCGAGACCGCCAAGCTGCTGCGGATGGAGGAGTCGCTGCGCGGCCGCGTGGTCGGCCAGGCCGAGGCGGTCGGCGCCGTCTCCGACGCGGTCCGCCGCGCCCGGGCCGGCGTCGCCGACCCGGACCGCCCCACCGGCAGCTTCCTGTTCCTCGGCCCGACCGGCGTCGGCAAGACCGAGCTCGCAAAGGCGCTCGCCGAGTTCCTCTTCGACGACGAGCGGGCCATGGTCCGCATCGACATGAGCGAGTACGGCGAGAAGCACTCGGTGGCCCGCCTGGTCGGTGCCCCGCCCGGGTACGTCGGCTACGAGGAGGGCGGCCAGCTCACCGAGGCGGTACGTCGCCGGCCGTACTCGGTGATCCTGCTGGACGAGGTGGAGAAGGCCCACCCGGACGTCTTCGACGTGCTGCTCCAGGTGCTCGACGACGGCCGGCTCACCGACGGTCAGGGCCGTACCGTGGACTTCCGCAACGCGATCCTGATCCTCACCTCGAACCTGGGCTCGTCGGTGATCAGCGACCTGACGCTCACCGAGAACGAGCGCCGGGAGGGCGTGCTCGCGGTGGTCCGGTCGCACTTCAAGCCGGAGTTCCTCAACCGGCTCGACGACATCGTGGTGTTCGCCGCGCTCCAGGGCGAAGACCTGCGGTCGATCGTGGACATCCAGCTCGACCGGATGCGAACCCGTCTTGCGGACCGCCGGTTGGGCCTGGAGATCACCGAGGCGGCCCGGACGTGGCTGGCCGAGCACGGGTACGACCCGATCTACGGTGCCCGCCCGCTGCGCCGGCTGGTGCAGTCGGCGATCGGCGACCAGCTCGCCAAGGCGCTGCTGGCCGGTGAGATCCGCGACGGCGACACGGTCCGCGTCGACCTGTCCGACTCCAAGGAGTCCCTGGCGGTGACCGCCGCCTGACCCACCCCACCCCTGCGAAGGCCCGGCCTCCGGCCGGGCCTTCGCCGTCCCGGCCGCACTCCGCCCCGCCGCCCCACCCGCCGGGGTCGCTTCGGCCTCCACCCGCGCGGTGATCAAGGAGTTTGTGTCCTGTGGAGGCGCCGGCGGGGACACAAACTCCTTGATCAGCGGGGAGAGCGAGGGGAGAACCGGGGCGGGCGGCAGGGGTGAGGGGGTGGTGGGGTGGGCACATAGTGGGGCATGAGCGGGAGCTGGGAACGGGAACTGGACGCGGCGGTGCGGGAACTCGACCGCGCGGACACCCTCGCCTTCGGCGGGGTGGGGCTGGCGGGGCAGATCCTGCCCGCGACCGAGGCGTACCGGACGCTGGAACAGGGGCTGCGGGAGCACCCGGAGGCGGCCCGTAAGCGGGTCGACAGGTTGCTCCGCAAGGGCTCGCCGGCCGGCCGGGCGTACGCGGCCACGTTGCTGGAGGGGGTCGACCCGGCCGCCGGGCGGGACGCCTGGGCGCGGCTGCGCGGCGACGACGGCGAGTTCACCACGTTCTCCGGCTGCCTCATGGGCCGCGCCAAGCTGGGCGAATACGCCACCGACCGGCTCGCCGGTGCCGAAGGTAGCTGAGCGCACACTCAGCGAACGGGACTTCAGAAGGCGTGCGTGCGGTTGTTACCGTTCCCGCCGAGCGCGTTGGGGGAGGCGGCAGTGAACGGTTCGTTGGCGTACGTGGTGACCACGCTGGGGTGCCTCGTCGGGGTGGCCGGTGTGGTGATCGCCGTGATCGCGGTACGGAAGTCCCGGTCGGCGTCCCGCCCGAAGACGAAGGCGGCGCCGGGTGACCCGTTCCGGGACCGGGACGCCGACGCGCTGCGTGGTGACCCGCGTGCCCTCAAGCCCGGCGACATCGTCGAGATCCGCACGGTGCCGTACACCGTGCGCGGCTCGGTGCACCTGGTCGAGGGCGGCTGGAGCTGGGCGGAGCACCTGCTCGACGACGCGGGCGGCGTGAAGCGCTGGCTCTCCGTCGAGAGCGACCCGGACCTGGAGATGGTGCTCTGGACCAGCGAGCCGGGGGCCACCGTGACGCCCGGCGCCCCGACGCTGGAGATCGCCGGCCGCCGCTACAACTGGGACGAGTCGGGTCAGGCCCGGTACACCGCGACCGAGGGCACCGGCCTCGACCCGCACGGCACCATGCGCTACTACGACTACCAGGCGCCCGGCGGCGCACGGCTGTCGTTCGAGGCGTACGGGGAGGCCGGCTGGGAGGTCAACCTCGGCGAGGAGCTGCGCCGCGCCGAGGTGATGATCTACCCGCAGGGTGGCCCGGAGACGGTGCGCTGACGTGCTCGTCTGTCTGGACGCGCCGTACGTCGACACCAGCGCCGCCGATCTGAGCCTGGCCCTGGGCGGCCCGGAGCTGCCGGCGCTGGCCGTACGCGACATCGACCTGCCCGGCCTGCCCCGGCTGCGGCTGCGCCTGCTCGGCGCCTCCCACCAGGTGGTGCTCGGCACGCTCACCGAGACGGTCGCCTGCCTGCCCGGCCGCCCGCCGCACCTGCCGGGCACGCTGCACGACGAGACGGCCGGCTACCGGTTCCTCGCCACTGTGCTCCGGCCGGAGGGCGACGGCCTGCGTACCCGGGTCGCGGCGCTGCGCGCCGAGCTGGCCGAGGACCCGTATGCGCTGATCGGGGTCTTTCCCGGCGACGAGGACGCGGTCACCGCGCTCTCCGTGCGGCCCGGCCCGCCGGACGGCGCGCTCGCCTGGCGCACCTGGCACGCCTACCCGCAGACGAACGAGCTGGTCCTGACCGAGACGGTGGTGGAGGAGCTGTGACGTACCGACGGTGGTTCGTGGTGGGCGTGGCGGTCGCCGTCATCGGCGCGCTCATCGCCGCCTTCACGATCTTCTACGGCAACTTCTCGCCCCGCGGCTACGTGGAGGACAACTTCTCCCGCGCCACCGGGCGGGACATCGGCTCGAACGCGATCGCGTACACCTCGAACAAGGCGCCGAGCGAGGTGTCCAAGCAGATCACCGACGCCTGGAAGCCGGCCGACCAGTACGTCGACGGCAGCGGCGTCTACCTGCGCTACGACGACGACTCGGTGGTGATCCTCCCGCTCGCCGTCGGCTCGGTGATCCTGCTGGAGAGGATGACCACCGCCTACCCGCGGTACCACAGCGTCGTCGGCAACAGCTGGGGCTGGGGCCGAGGCAGCACGGTCCGGGGCGGCGGCCCCGGCTCCGGCAAGTAGCCCTGTCGATCCCCTCACCCTGGAGTCCTCTGTGCAGCATCTCGTCACCGACCTGCTGGTCACCCTCGCGTACGGCGCGGTCGGCGTCGTCCTGATGGCGATCGGCTACGTCCTGGTCGATCTGGCCACCCCCGGCAAGCTCCACGAGCTGATCTGGACCGAGCGCAACCGCAACGCGGCGCTGCTGCTCTCGTCGAACCTGCTCGGGGTGGGCACGATCGTGGTCGCCGCGATCGTCGCCAGCGACGACGACTTCACGCTGGGGCTGGTCGGCGCCGCCGCGTACGGCATCCTCGGTCTGGTGATCATGGCGGCGGCGTTCGTGCTGCTCGACGTGGCCACCCCGGGCAAGCTCGGTGAGCTGCTCGTGGACCCGGAGCCGCACCCGGCGGTCTGGGTCTCCGCCACCGTGCACCTCGCCACCGGTGCGATCATCGCGGCCGCGATCATCTGATGAGCGGCAAGCCCGCCAAGCACCAGGTGGGGAAGGACAAGCGCACCCAGACGGTGATCTGGTCCGTGGTCGTGGGGGTCGTAGTCCTCGTCTGCGCCATCGGCGCGTTCGGCGGCGACTCGGACACCTCAGTCCCCGCGCCGGCCGCCGACGAGCGCTCCGGCACCGTGCCGATCCTCCGGGCCGCCGCCGACAGCCAGGGCATCTGCTACGGCTGGGAACTGCTCGACGTGTACGACGAGGTGAGCGTCGGCTCCAACCTCGGCGACGGCACCACAGTCGTCGACGCTCCCGGCTGCACCCGCTGGATCGCGGTCTCCGCGAACGTCAGGTACACCTCGTCCAGCAGCGAGTCGGAGGACTCCGCCACGATCCGGATCAAGGGCTCGGAGGACATCGAGTTCGCCGACCTCGCCGCGATCGAGACCCGGCTGGGCCGCTTCGGGCTGGACGAGGACGCGTTCGTCGACGACCCGGGCTGGGCCGTCACCCGGGCCGCCACGATCCTGCCGCTGCTCGCCGCCGAGCGCGGGCTCGCCGAGCCGGCCGCGACGCCCACCGCCGCGCCGTCGACAGCCGCCGCCGCGCTGCCGGACGCCGGAAACGACTTCTGGCGGGACCGCTGGATCTACGTGCTCAGCTCGGTCGGCCTGTTCCTGCTCGCCGCGCTGTTCCTCGCCGTGGGCGTGCGACAGCGCCGCAACCACCGGGTACGGGTGCCCGCGCAGCGCGCCGGGGCGGGAGCCGCCGGACGTACCCGGAGCAGACGGTGACCGCCGACGTGGCCGCACGGCCGCGGTGGCGCCTGGCCCGCTCGGCGGTCCTGCTCGCGGTCTTCGTGTGCGCGGCCTGCGGCCTGGTGTACGAGCTGGCGCTGGTCGCGCTCGGCAGCTACCTGATCGGCGACACGGTCGGCCAAGCGTCGATCGTGCTCGGCGTGATGGTCTTCGCGATGGGCGTCGGCGCGCTGGTGGCGAAGCCGTTGCAGTCCCGGGCGGTGGTCTCGTTCGCGGTGATCGAGCTGACGCTGGCGCTGCTCGGCGGCCTGTCCGTGCTCGGCCTCTACGCCGCGTTCGCCTGGCTCGACCTGTACGGCCCGGCGCTCGTCGGCACCGCGTTCGTGCTCGGCCTGCTGATCGGCGCGGAGATCCCGCTGCTGATGGTGATGCTGCAACGCATCCGGGAGCAGTCGGCGGGCAGCGCGGTGGCCGACCTGTTCGCCGCCGACTACGTGGGCGCGCTGCTCGGCGGGCTGGCGTTCCCGTTCCTCCTGATCCCGGTCTTCGGCCAGCTCAAGGGCGCGCTCGTGGTGGGCGCGGTGAACGCGGTCGCCGGCGTGGTGCTCGTCTTCACCGTGTTCCGCGCCGAACTAAGCCGCCGGGCGCGGGCCGCGCTGGGCGCGGCCACCGTCGTGGTCGGCCTGCTCCTCGGGTACGCGTGGGTGACCGCCCACGACTTCGAGGTGACCGCGCGTCAACAGCTCTACCGCGATCCGGTGGTGCACGCCGAGCGCAGCCGCTACCAGGAGATCGTGCTGACCCGCTCGGTGCGCGAGCCCGGCCACTCCGACACCGACCTGCGGCTGTTCCTCAACGGCGACCTGCAGTTCAGCTCGATCGACGAGTACCGCTACCACGAGGCGCTCGTGCACCCGGCGATGCGCGGGGCGCACGGCGACGTGCTGGTGCTCGGCGCCGGCGACGGGCTGGCCGCGCGGGAACTCCTCAAGTACCCGGACGTGCGCTCGGTGACGCTCGTCGACCTCGACCCCGCAGTGGTCGAGCTGGCCCGCCGCGAGCCGCAGTTGCGCGAGCTGAACCGGGAGTCGCTCACCGACCCCCGGGTACGGGTGCTCAACCTGGACGCGTTCGCGTGGCTGCGTACCGCCACGGACCGCTTCGACGTGGTGATCGCCGACCTGCCCGATCCGGACGAGACGGCCACCGCGAAGCTCTACACGATCGAGTTCTACACGTTGATCCGGCCGGTGCTGGCCCCCGGCGGGCGGCTCGTCGTGCAGTCCGGGTCGCCCTACTTCGCGCCCCGGTCGTACTGGTCGATCGAGCGGTCGATCCGCGAGGCGGGCTTCGCCACCGTGCCGTACCACGTCGACGTGCCGAGCTTCGGCGACTGGGGGTTCGTGCTCGCCGCGCCGGGTGACGTCGCGCCCGAACTGGCGTTGCCGGACGATCCCCCGCCGCTGCGTTTCCTCACCCCCGCGGTGCTGGCCGCCGCCGGCACGTTCCCCGCCGACCGGGCCCGGATCGACGTGCCCGCCTCCACGCTGTTGCGCCCGAGGGTGCTGGACTACGCCCGCGAGGAGTGGCGCGGCTACTAGGTTGCAAGGCATGCCAGGACCGTCACGCCACCGGCCGGGGATCGGCTGGCTGGTCCGGCTGCTACCGACCCGGGCGCTGGGCGCGGCCTCCTACCTTCAGGCGTTCGTGCTCTCCGGCGTGGTCACCGTGCTGGTCGTGCGGGCGTATCTCCAAGCCACCGGCTATCCGCAGATCGGCGGGGGCGGGCTGCACATCGCGCACGTGCTCTGGGGCGGCCTGCTGCTCGCCGTCGGCCTGGGCGTCACGCTGGTCTACCTCGGCGACGGCGCCCGGACGGCCGGAGCGGTGGTCGGCGGCATCGGGTTCGGCCTGTTCATCGACGAGGTGGGCAAGTTCGTCACCACCGGCACGGACTACTTCTACGCGCCAGCCGCCGCCATCATCTACGTCGCGTTCGCGCTGCTGGTCCTGCTCACCCAGGCGGTACGCGGACGCACCGGCCGGTCCCGGCTGACCCCGGCCGAACGCACCGCCAACGCGCTGGACGTGGTGCTCAGCGGCCTGCCCGGCGGGCTCACCGACCGGCGGCGGGTCGCCGTGCTGCGTCTGGTGCAGGGCACCGGACCGGCCACCGAGGCGGCGGTGGCGCAACTGCTGGACGCGGTGCCCCGCCGGGAGCCGCCGCCGGTGCGGATCTGGCAGCGCGCCGCGGACGGCGCCCGGCGTCTCGCCGCCTGGGCTGCCGGACGCCGCTGGCTGGTCTGGCCGGTGGTGGTCTACCTGGTGCTGGAACCGATGGCCGTGGTGCTGGCGGTGGTTCTCGACGGGGTGACCGGCGAGCTGGACCAGGAACACGAGTGGGGCGCGGTACTCGGCGTCACCGTCGCCGCGCTGGTCACCGCCGTCCTGAGTCTGCGGGCGGCGTGGCTGATGCGGCGCGACCGGACCGAGGCGTTCCGGTTCTTCAAGCTGGCGCTCCTGGTCGACCTGCTGTTCGGCCAGGTCTTCAACTTCACCGTGAACCAGTTCGGCGCGGTCTCCGCCGTCGCGCTCGATCTCGCGCTGCTCGGCGTGGTCACCGCCGAGCACCGCCGGTTGCGGCGCGCCGCCGAGAGGTGAGCCATTCCGGCGTGCTGACCTGGTGGAAGATCGCTACGGTGGGCATCTGATCCAGGAAGGGAGAATCATGGTCGATGCTCCGGGCACCCCGCCCCGCACGCGTCCCGGCGTGGTGACGCTCTCCAGTTGGCTGCTCATCCTCGTCGCCGCGATCCAGGTGCTGAACCTGATCGTGGCACTCGCAGTCGTCGGCAAGATCCGCGATGTTCTCGCCGACGCCTACGCGGGCACCTCGGCCGAGTCGGCCGCCGACATCGCGTACGCGTTCAGCATCATCACGGCGGTCGTGTCGCTGCTGATCGCGGCCGGCCTCGTCGTCCTCGCGCTGTTGAACAACCGGGGCAAGAACGGCTCCCGGATCACCACCTGGGTGCTGGGCGGCATCCTGTTCTGCTGCACCGGCGGCGGGCTGCTGACCGGTCTCACCGGCGGCATGACGGGCGGCGGCAACACCACCGGTGACGTGCCCAGCTCGGAGGAGATCCAGCGCCGGCTGGAGGACGCGCTGCCGTCCTGGTACACGCCGGTCAACCTGTTGCTGGGCCTGGTCGCGCTGCTCGCCCTGCTGGCCGCGCTGATCCTGCTGGCGCTGCCGCAGGCGAACGAGTTCTTCCGCAAGCCCAAGGCCGGCTGGGAGCCGCCGGTGCCCGGTGGCGCCTACCCGGCGTACCCGTCGCACCCGGGCCAGCCGGGCCAGCCGGGCCAGCCGGGCGACCCGGCGTACCCGTCGTACCCGCCGACTCCCGGCGCGCCGCCGTCGGCGCCCGGTGGTCAGCCGCCGTCCGCCGGTGGTCAGCCGCCGTCCGCGCCGGGCGGTCAGCCGGGTGAGCGCCGCGATCCGGAGCCGCCATCCGGAAGTTGACGTCCGGATTGCAGCGACGCCGACGATCCCTCCGAGTAGGTTGCAAGCCGACGCCTACCGGAGGGATCAGTCGTGTCGTACCCCGAACGGGCCGCACCCCGCCGGCCCGGCACGGTCGTCGCCGCGGCGGCGCTGCTGCTGGCGATGGCGGTCGGCGCCGTGGCGTACGCGGTGGTCAACCTGGCCGTCGGCGGCGGCACGGTGGACCGGTTCCGCGACGCGGCGGCGGAACGGACCGGCGCGAGCGGTGGCGACATCGACCAGGTGGCCGGCCTGCTACGCGGCTCCACAGTGCTGGCCGCCGTGCTCGGCGTGCTCGCCGGGCTGCTGCTCGTCGGGCTCGCGCTCGGCCTGCTCGCCGGCCGCTCCGGCGCCCGCACGGCGACCTGGGTGGTGGCCGGGACCGGCCTGCTCTGCGGTTGCTGCGGGCTGGCGGTGCTGGTCGGCCAGCGCGCCGCCCCGCTGCGGCTCGGCGCGGACGACCGGATCACCGCCGAGCTGCTGGGCCTCGTCGGCGACGCCTACCCGTCCTGGTGGATCCCGGTGAACGCGGCGGTGTCGGTGGCGCAGATCCTCGGCTATCTGGTGGTCGCCGCGCTGCTCACGTTGCCGCCGTCCGGTGCGTTCCTGCGCCGCCGCACCGCGCCGCTGCGGCTGTCCGGCTACGGCGCGACGGTGTCCGGCGCGACCGCCCCCGGGCCGACGCCCTGGGGACCACCACCCGGCCTGAACCCGCCCGCCTCCGCGCCGCCCGCCTCCGGCCCGTCGCCGTACGAGCGGCCCGTGCCGCCCCCGTCCGCACCGCCCGCGCCGCCGCCGGGTGGGTTCCCGCCACCTCCGGAGGACCGCCGATGACAGGTGACACCGACCCCTCCCGGCGCCGTGCCCTGGTCACCGGCGCCAGCCTCGGCATCGGCGAGGCGTTCGCCCGCCGGCTGGCCGCGGACGGCTGGGACCTCGTCCTGGTGGCTCGGGACGCCGCCCGGCTCGACGCGCTGGCGGCCGAGCTGACCGGCCGGCACGGCGGCGACGCCGAGACGATCGCCGCCGATCTGTCCACCGAGGACGGCTGCGCGGCGGTCGAGCAGCGGCTGACCGCCGGTACGCCGATCGAGTTGCTCGTCAACAACGCCGGCATCAGTCTGAACACGTCGTTCGTCCGGTCGTCGGTGGCGGACGAGGCGCGGCTGGTGCGGCTCAACGTTCTCGCGGTGCTGCGTCTGACCCACGCCGCCCTGGGCCCGATGACCGAACGAGGGCACGGGGCAGTGATAAATGTCTCTTCCGTTGCGGGCTTCGGTGTCCCCATGCCGGGATCCACGTACTCGGCCAGCAAGGCGTGGGTGACGAATTTCAGTGAATCGATCGGCCAGTCCGTCGCGCCGCTGGGTGTGCGCGTGATGGCGCTCTGTCCCGGCTACACACGAACCGGAAATCACGAACGCGCGGGCATCGACATGTCGCGCCTGCCCGCCTGGGCCTGGCTGCGCGCCGACGATGTGGTCGCCGAAGGGCTGCTTGACCTGCATAAAGGTAAGTTCGTGAGTGTCCCGGACTGGAAGTACAAGGTGGCGGTGGCCGGGCTGCGGTACGCGCCGAAGCGCCTGTTGCGCGGCTTCCGGCGGGACACCCGGGGTGCGGTCGGCCGGCAGCGCGGTTGACCGGCGGTGGCCCGTGGGCGGGCCGCTTCGGCGGCCGACCGGGATGGACGGTCGCACAGCGTAGCCGCTCATCGCCACCCGTCGGTCGCCCGCAGGGTTGACCAGGGCGGACCCGAAACACGGCGCTCAGACTTGCGAAGTACGCTCTGGGGCCATGGGCGACCACGACGACCTGCGCAAATTCATCACTGACCTCGCTGTGGTGCACGGCCGGGTGGTGCTCTCGTCGGGCCGCGAGGCGGACTGGTACGTGGATCTGCGCCGCGTCACGCTCCATCACGAAGCGGCTCCGTTGATCGGTCGGGTCATGCGTGACCTCACCGCCGACTGGTCGTACGACGCGGTCGGCGGCCTGACCCTGGGCGCCGATCCGGTGGCCGCCGCCATGCTGCACGCCTCGGCGGGCACCGGCCGCGCGGTCGACGCCTTCGTCGTCCGCAAGGAGGGCAAGGCCCACGGTCTCCAGCGCCGGATCGAGGGGCCGGACGTCTCCGGGCGACGGGTGCTCGCGGTCGAGGACACCTCCACCACCGGTGGAAGTGTGTTGACGGCCGTCGAGGCATTGCGTGAGGCAGGGGCCGAGGTGGTGGGTGTGGCGGTTATTGTTGATCGAGGTGCCGGCGACACGGTGCGAGCCGCCGGATTGCCCTATCGGGCGGCCTATACGTTGGCTGACCTCGGCCTTGTGGCGTAAAAGTTTGCCGATTCGGATCTGCTGATATGCAGGCGGATCGATGCTGCTGGTGGAAGGATGGAATACGTGGGAACTGCGTTGGCTGAAATGACCATGCCTCAGATCTCGCCGCTTGCCGGCGAGCCGATCGAACGCGCCGACGCCGAGCGGCTTGCGGGGGTCCTCAAGGCCCTTGCTGACCCCGCCCGGCTGCGGCTGCTCAGCCTGATCCAGTCGGCTCCCGAGGGGGAGGCGTGCGTGTGTGACCTCACCGCGCCGCTCGGCCTCTCGCAGCCGACGGTCAGCCACCACCTGCGAATCCTCACCGAGGCCGGCTTGCTGGAGCGGGAGAAGCGCGGGGTCTGGGCGTACTACCGGCTGGTGCCGTCCGCGATCGCCACGATCGCGGATCTGCTCACCCCGCCGCGGAAGCGGGCCACCAAGAAGGCTCGCTGAAACCTCCGGGCCGACCCGACCGAGGGTCGTCCCGACCGGGTGGCCGGTGGCGTGCGAGGGGTGGCGCCATCAGCGCACGGTGACGGCTGTCGTCGTCCGTGTGACCCGGCTGGAGCAGTGACGTCGAAGGCCGGTCCTCGTCCGAGGGCCGGCCTTCGGTGTCCGTACGACGTGCTCAGCGCCGGTGCTGACCGCCGTGCCCATCACCGTGCCCGGGCCGGTGCTCCTCGATGCCCTCCCGGGCCGCCTCCACAGTGCCGGCCACCGTCGCCGCGGTGATGACGGCGACCGCCTCGCCGCGCTTGCGCGCCCGCCGGTCGCGGAGGAACTCGAAGAAGATCGGCAGCACCGAGATCACGATGATCAGCGCGACCACCGGCAGGATGTACCTGTCGATCTTGTCGCCGATGGCGTCGTAGATCTGGCGGGCCAGCAGGTAGCCGACCAGCAGGATGCCGTCCACCCAGAGGATCGCGCCCACCACGTTCCACACGAAGAACTGGCGGGCCGGCATGCCGAGCACCCCGGCCACCGGGTTGAGGAACGTCCGCACGATCGGGATGAACCGGGCCAGCACCACTGCCTTCGCCGGGCCGAACTTCTGGAAGTAGTACTCCGCCTTCTCCACGTACTCCCGCTTGAACAGCCGGGAGTTGGGCTTCTCGAACATACGGCGGCCGTACCGGGCGCCGAGCCAGTGCCCGAGCTGGGCGCCGACGATGGCGCAGATCGGACCGCCGATCAGCAGACCGGCCAGGGACAGGCGGGTGCCGTCGCCGAAGATGGCGTCAGCCACCGGCGAGGCGGCCACCCCGGCCAGGAACAGCAGCGAGTCACCCGGGAAGAAGAAGCCGACCAGCAGCCCCGTCTCGGCGAAGAGGATCACCCAGACGCCGATCATGCCGAAGGTGTGGATGAGGTCCTTCGGGTCGAGCGGGTTCAGTGCCACGCTCTCGGAGAACATCCGGGTCTTCTCTGCTGTGTCCACGGCCACACAGGGTACCCCGGCCCGGTCCGGCATATCGGCCGGACCGGGCGTCGTCGTCAGAGGCGGGGGTCCACCGGCTCGGACTCGCAGGCGAGGATCGCGAACACCAGCTCGTGGCGACGCCAGAGCGGAGCGTCCTCGGCCAGCGCGTCCAGGGCGGCCAGGCCCAGACCGTGCTCCCGCAGGGCGAGCCCGCGCTTGCGCCCCAGCGACCGGCGGCGCAACGCGGCGAGCTGCGCCGCCTCGGTGTACCCGGGACCGTAGATGATCCGCAGGTACTCCCGCCCCCGGCACTTGATCCCCGGCTGGAGCAGCGAGCCCTTCGGCGAACGAGCGGCCAGGCCCGCGTACGGCTTGACCACCATGCCCTCGCCGCCGGCCGCGGTGAGCGCCAGCCACCACTCGGTCGCGTCGGCCACCGCCGACTCGTCGGCCAGGTCCACCACCCGACGCCGGGTCGGGGTGAAGAACTCCGGGTCGGCGGCGCAGAGCCGGTCGGCCAGCGCCAGGTGCCAGCCGTGGTCGCGTTCGGCGTAACTCACCCCGGACCCGGCCAGCACCGCGAACGGCGCCAGCGTCACCCCGCGCAGCCCGTCCGTCGGCCGGACGTACGCCCGGTAGGCAGCCGAGTAGGCGGTGATTTCGGCGGCCCGCCCGGCCATCCGGTCGCGCAGCCCGGCCACCGGCATCCCGCGCCCGGCGGCGGTGTCCAGCGCGGCGAGCACCGCCGGCAGCGCGGCCCGCCCGGCCGCGCCGACCCCGGCGTACTGCTCGCGGATCAGCCCGCCCGCCTTCGCCGACCAGGGCAGCAGCTCCGCGTCGAGCAGCAGCCAGTCGGTGCCCAGCTCGGCCCAGAGGCCGGCGCTGGTGACCGCGGCGCGCACCCGGGCCAGCAACTCGTCGTCGAGCGGCGGGTCGAAGAACGGCCGGCCGGTACGGGTGTGCACCACCCCGCCGCCGAAACGGCCCGGCTCCCGCTCCACGAGCACCACCGCCCGCGAGCCCATGTGCTTCTCCTCGCAGACCACCCGGTCGACGCCCGCCGCGCGGTAGTCGGCGAACGCCTCGGCCGGGTGCTCCAGGAAACCGTCCACGCTCGACGTGGAGCAGGGCGCCATGGTCGGCGGCAGCCACACCAACCGGCCCGGGTCGACCGCGAACCGGCTCATCACCTCCAGCGCGGCGGCGGCGTTCTCGGCCGGCACTGTGAGCGACCCGTACGCGTGGCTGAGGTGCCGCCGTCCGGTCACGTCGGCCAGGTCCAGCACGGTGTCCGGCCGCGACGGCGTTACCGGGACCAGCGGGCGGGCCGGGGCGTACCACTCCTTCACCGCCGGGACGGCCACCAGCTCCTTCTCCGGGTAGCGCAGCGCGGTGAGCTGCCCGCCGAACACGCAACCGGTGTCCAGGCAGATGGTGTTGTTCACCCACTCCGGCTCCGGCGTCGGCGTGTGTCCGTACACGACCATCGCCGAACCCCGGTAGTCCCGCGCCCACGGGTAGCGCACCGGCAGGCCGTACTCGTCGGTCTCGCCGGTGGTCTCGCCGTAGAGCGCGAACGACCGCACCCGGCCGGACGCCCGTCCCTGGTACGCCTCCTTCAGCCCGGCGTGCGCCACCACGAGCCGGCCGCCGTCGAGCACGTAGTGGCTGACCAGCCCGTCGATGAACGTCTCCACCCCGGTGACGAACTCCGGCGACTCGGCGGCGAGCTGCTCCATCGTCTCGGCCAGGCCGTGGGTCAGCTTGACGTCCCGGCCGCGCAGCTTGCGCAGCAGCTTCTGCTCGTGGTTGCCCGGCACGCAGATCGCGTGGCCGGCCGCCACCATGCCCATCACCAGGCGGAGCACGCCGGGCGAGTCCGGGCCGCGGTCCACCAGGTCACCGACGAACACCGCGGTACGCCCCGACGGGTGCGCCGCGTCCACCGGGCGGCCCGCGTCGTCGCGCCGCAGCACGTAGCCGAGCCGGGACAGCAGCGCCTCCAGCTCGGTACGGCAGCCGTGCACGTCCCCGACCACGTCGAACGGACCGGTCAGCTCGCGCCGGTCGTTGAACAGCTTCTCGTAGCGGATCTCCGCGGCGTCGATCTCGTCCACCCCGCGCAGCACGTGGACCTTGCGGAAGCCCTCGCGGGCCAGTCGCCCGTACGACTGCCGCAGGTCACGGCGCATCCGGTTCAGTACCTGCCGGCCGTGCGTGCGGTCGGCGCGCGCCTCCGTACGCTCCCAGGCCACCGCCTCCGGCACGTCCAGCACGATCGCCACCGGCAGCACGTCGTGCTCCCGGGCCACCCGGATCAGCCCGGCGCGGGCGTGCGGCTGGAGGTTCGTCGCGTCAACCACGGTCAGCAGGCCGCGGCGCAGCCGGATGGCGGCGACGTGGTGCAGCGCGTCGAACGCGTCGGCCGATGCCGACTGGTCGTTCTCGTCGTCGGCCACCAGGGCGCGGAACGTGTCCGAGGAGAGCACCTGGCTGGGCGCGAAGTGCCGCCGGGCGAATGTGGACTTGCCGGAGCCGGAGACGCCGACGAGCGCCACCAGTGCCAGCTCGGGGATGTCCAGGACGGTCATCGGTTCGTCGCCTCCTTCCGGTCGTTGTTGTCGCTCCGGTTGTTCCGGTCGGCCCGGTCGCGCCGGCCGGTGCTTTCGTCGCGGTCGGCGCGGGTGAGCACCGCCATCTGGGTCGGCGTGCCGACCTCCGGGTCGTCGTCGCCGACGCCGCCGAGCACCGCCGTGTAGCCGTGCGCCGCCGCCACCCGGTCCACCCAGGCGGCGAACTCGGCCCGGGTCCACTCGAACCGGTGGTCCGCGTGCCGGAACCGGCCCGGCGCGAGCCCCTCGTAGCGCACGTTGTACTCCACGTTCGGGGTGGTCACCACCACCGTGCCCGGCCGGGCGTGACCGAACACCGCGTCCTCCAGCGCCGGCAGGCGCGGCGGGTCGAGGTGCTCGACGACCTCCATCAGCACCGCCGCGTCGTACCCCCGGAGCCGGTCGTCCCGGTAGGTCAGCGCGGACTGCCACAGCCGGATCCGGTCCCGCTGCCGCTCCGGAAGACGGTCCAGGCGCAGCCGCCGGGCCGCCAGACCGAGCGACCGG
The DNA here is from genome assembly GCF_057196585.1 of Micromonospora sp. ATLC20. Lineage (NCBI taxonomy): Bacteria > Bacillati > Actinomycetota > Actinomycetes > Micromonosporales > Micromonosporaceae > Micromonospora > Micromonospora sp. ATLC20. The sequence continues at coordinate 9,498 of NZ_JBXUOV010000046.1, read as the reverse complement.
TCCGACACGTCGACGCCCACCACCTCGGTGAACCGCCGGTCGGCGACCAGCGCGGTGAGCAGCGCACCCCCACCGCAGCCCAGGTCCAGCACCCGGCTCGCACCGCTGTCCCGCAGCGCGGTGAGCACCGCCTCCCGACGCCGTACCGCCAGGGAGGCCCGGCGGACGTCCTCCGCCGTCCCGGCTCCGCCGCCCGACGACTCGGCCGGTTCTCCGGTCGACGGCTCGATGCTGTCGTCGGCGGAGGGCTCGTCGGCCAGCCGCAGCTCGGTCAGCCGGGCCATCGCCTCGCCCGCGAGCGCCCGGCGGTGCGCCAGGTAGCGACGCGTGATCAGGCCGCGCTCCGGATGACCGGCCAGCCAGCCGGCACCGGCGCGCAGCAGCTTGCCCACCTCGTCCGGTGCCACCCAGTAGTGCTTCGCGTCGTCCAGCACCGGCAGCAGCACGTACAGATGATTGAGGGCGTCCGCGAGCCGCAGCGTGCCGGTCAGCGTCAGGTCGACGTAGCGGCTCTCGCCCCACTCCGGGTACGTCTCGTCGAGCGGGATCGGGGTGGCAGTCACGGTCCAGCCCAGCGGGGCGAAGATCCGTACCGCCAGCTCGGCGCCGCCCCGGCAGCGCAGCACCGGCACCCCTACGGTCAGCGGGATCGCGCTCGCGGCCAGCTCGGGACGGTCACGCGACTCGCCGCGCAGGGCGGAGCGGAACACCTTCGACAGCGCCGACGAGAGAAGGCTGGACGCCGCGTACGGCCGGTCGTTGACGTACTGCCCGAGCGCGAAGCCCTCCGGCGCGCGGTTCCGGCGGCCGCCGCCCAGCTTGAGCGGATCGACCTCGACCAGCAACGCCGCCGTGCAGCGCGCCTCGCCCGCCTCCGGGTAGAACACATGCGCGGAACCGGCGGGCAGGTCGAAGGTCTGCACGCGGTCCGGATGCTTCACCAGGAGGTGGCCGAGGTCGGTCGCCGGGCGGTGGGTCGTGGTGAGGGTCAGCAGCACTTGTCGATGATCTCTTGGTTTGTTGGCTCGTGTCGTGGGGGTTTCCGGGCTCCGAGTCGTGGGGGTTTCCGGGGGAGCCCGACCCGCTCCGGGCGGTCAGGCTTGATCCCTGCGCGGGTCGGGCTCCCCCGGAAACCTGACGTGGTCCCCGTCGCGTCGACCTGTGCTGCCTGGTGGTTCGGCCTAGATGTGGAGGTGCCCCGCCGACCGGGTGGTCGGCGGGGCACCGTTTGTGCTTCGGGTCAGGCGACGAAGCGGGTCTTGCGGCGGCGGCTCAGCACGTAGCCGACCGCACCCGCGGCGAGCAGCAGCGCGCCGATGCCGGCGATCAGGCCGGTGGAGGAACCGGTGATCGGCAGCGTGCCGCCGTCACCGCCGCCCTGGCCACCGTCGCCCGGGTTACCGGGCGTGCCGGGGGTGCCGCCGGCCGGGTTGATGACGATCGCGGCGGTGTCGTTCTTGCCGTTCGGGTCGCCGGAGAGCTTCGTGGTGAAGCTGCCCGCCGCGTTCGCGGTCACCGTGTCGATGCGCAGGCGGAACTCGTACGGGTTCTTCATGCCCTTGGGGCTCTCGGTGACCTGGCAGGCGTACTCCTTGGCCCCCGGCTCACCCCAGTTCGCGGTCCACGGGTCCCACTCCTTCGTGGGCAGGAACGGCACACAGTCGTACGGCGCCTCGACGACGGTCGTGCCGGCCGGGACGGTGACGCGGACCGGCAGGTCCTCCAGGCGGATGCCCGGGGTGCCCTGGCCCAGGTACTCCAGCGTGGCCGGACCCAGGTTGGTGAAGCTCGGCGCGACAGTGACGACGTCGCCCTTCTTCCCGGTGGCGGTGGCGCCCTCGGCGGCGAGGTCGGCCGGGTTGTCACCGGTGACCTTCACTGTCGCGACGGTGAAGTTGTTCATCTGGTCCAGGTCGGTCTGCGGCACCCGCGCGGCCTGCACCGACTTCTCGACCAGGCGCAGCTCGGGGCCCGTGCCGGGCTTGACCTCGTCCAGCCAGTCCTCGAACGCCTGGTCGAAGTCGTCGGTGGTCCACCAGTCGAGGTAGACCGGGAACCGGGCGCCGGTACGCGTCTCCGGGCGCAGCGTGATCGGCAGGTCCTCGGAGAGCTTGTACGACCGGCCCGGCTCGATCTTCGTGTCGAAGGCGCAGAAGGCGTAGAACCCGTCCTCCTGGGCCCGGCAGTTGGAGAAGTTCCCGCCGTACGACGCGAGCCAGTCGGCCTGCACGACGAGCACCGTCCCGTCGACTGTGGTGTCGCCGCCGTTGCGGACGACGCCGGGCACGGCGGCGCGGCCACCCGGGGCACCGCTCGCCTCGACGGTCGGGTCGCTCACCAGGTCGACGCCCTCGGCGATGGTGACGCCGGCCGTACCGGTGGCCGTCTTGCCGCCCGACGTGACGCTGATCTTCAGTGCGCCCTTCTGGCCCGGCTCGGCGGTGTCCTTGCCGTTGACCAGGTAGTCGAACCAGGGCTCGTCGCCGTCGGCAAGGTCCGCCTCGCAGTGCATCTTGGTGGAGGAGACGTCGCAGGTCCAGTCCCACGCCGGCTCGACAGTGGCGAAGGCCGAGACCGCGGAGAAGTCGATGTCGATCGTGGTGCGGCCGAACTTGGGCTCCGACTCGCCGTCGGACATGTGCGCGAAGAGCGAGCCGTAACCCAGGTGGCCCGGGGCGACGAGCAGGTCGTGCGTGACGACCTCGAACGGCGCGTCCGCCGCGAGGGCGGGGGTGGCGGAGGCGGCGACGAACGCGCCTGCGACGCCCAACCCGGCGAACCAGCGCCGGGTGGAGTTGCTGAGCATGTGGGGGGTCCTCCCGTGGGGTGATCAGGTGGAGCCCACGGAGCTTAAGGATTCCTTAAAGGATCGCGTTGTCCCACATCATGAATATTGACCGAACGGATGATCGGCGCCACCGCAATGTTCCACCTGCCCGGAACCGTCCATCAATCGGACACCGGGAGGTGCAGTGACGTACGAGGAGTTCGCCGACGCGCGGTTGGGCGCCCTGCTGCGGTACGCGGTCATGCTGACCGGGGATCCGCACCAGGCCCAGGATCTGGTGCAGGAGACCCTGGTCCGGGTCCAGCTCAACTGGCGGCGGGTGGCCCGCACCGACGCCCCGGAGCGGTACGTGCGCCGAATGCTCACCAACCAGTTCATCGACTGGCGGCGCGGATCGTGGGCGCGGCGGGTGCTGCTGCGCGGCGCAGCGGACGAATCGTTGCCCGCGCCGGCCGACCACGCCCAGTCCGCGGCGGACCGCGACCAGATCCGGGACTGGCTGTCCCGGTTGCCCAGGCGTCAGCGTGCCGCGCTCGTGCTGCGCTACTACGAGGACCTGCCGGACGCGGAGATCGCCGAAATCCTCGGCTGCGCCGTCGGCACCGTCCGGTCCAGCATCTCGCGTGCGCTGGCCACCCTCCGAGCCGAACTCGTGGAGGTCTCCTGATGATCGAGGACGAGCTGCGGGCCGCGTTCGCCCGCCTCGAGGAGTCGACCCCGCCCGTCGGTCCGATCCGGGCCGCCGTCGACCGGGCGGTGATCAGTCGCCGTCGGCGTCGTCGGCGCGTACGCCTGGCCGGCACGGCGCTGGCGGTCGCCGCCGTCGCACTCGTCGGTTTCACCGCGATGGCGCCCCGGCCACCGGCGCCCACGGCTGCGCCCCTGCTCGCCACGCCGGAGCCAGTGCCCGGCGGCGCGCTGAACCTGCTGCTGCTCGGCGTCGACCAGGCCGCGGGCAGCCGGCGCGCCGACTCGGTCCTGCTGGTGCACCTGCCGGCCGACCGGAGCCGGCTCTACCTCGTGTCGTTCCCGCGTGACCTGCTGGTGCCGGTGCCGCCGCAGGGCGGGACGGAGAAGCTCAACGCGACGTTCTCCCGCGCCGCCGGGTCGGGCACCGACCTGGCCGCCGGCTACCGGGCGACCCGCGAGGCGGTCGCCCGGCTGACCGGGGTACGCGTCGACGCCGGCGCGGTGCTCACGTACCCGGGGGCGCGTGAGCTGACCGACGCGGTCGGCGGCGTGCCGGTCTGCCTGCCGGCGCCGGTGCGTTCGGTGCACACCGAGCGGCGTTTCCCGGCCGGATGTCAGCGGCTCGACGGCGCGGAGGCGGTCGACCTGCTGCGGCAGCGGTACGGCCTGCGCGACGGTGGGCTGGACCGGGACCGCAACGCGGCCCGCTACGCCGCCGGCCTGCTCCGCCAACTGCGGGAGCAGGGCACGGCGACCGACCCCGCGCAGCTCGGCCGGCTGCTCGCCCGGATCGGATCGGCCGTCACGATCGACACCGGTGACCTGTCGCTGCCGGCGCTGACCGCCGCGAGCGGCCGAACCGCCGCCGCGGAGCCGATCGCGCTCGCCTTCCCGGTACGCGACGAGTGGAACGGTCGCGGGTACGAGCCGGACCCGGAACTCGCCCCCGGGTTCCTGGACGCGCTACGGGCGGACCGGCTGGCGCAGTGGGCCGCCGCCCACCCGGGGCAGGTCACCGCGCTGCGGTGAGCGGGCCCCGGATCAGCGGTAGTCGTCCTCGTCGGCGGTGACGACGCGGGCCTGCTCCATGGCGTCCCAGTCGTCGACCTCCATGCCCCGGTGCGGCTCACCGTCTGTCTCGTCGGTCACCGAGGTGGCCTGCTCGACCGCGTCGGCCGGCTCGGCCTCCAGATCCCGCTCCTCCGGGGCGAGGTGGTCACTGGGCGCGAAGTCCTCGTCGGGCTGACCCATCGTCCCTCCCTGTTCTCCGTGCGGGCATCGTCCCCACCACCGTACGGGCTGCTCCGGGCCCTCGCTGGGTGGCGGGCGGAACGGCGGAGTCGGCGATTGTCCCGCTCCCGGCGCACGGCCGGTGCCAGGATGGGAGGCATGGGCTTCCTGATCCGACTGGCGATCACCGCGGTCGCGTTGTGGATCGCGACCCTGATCGTGCCCGGAGTGGAGGTGAGCGGCCGCAACACCGGCAGCAACGTGCTCACCCTGATCGTGGTGGCACTGGTCTTCGGTGTCGTGAACGCGGTGCTCAAGCCGCTCATCAAGGTGTTCGGCTGCGTGTTCTACCTGCTCACGCTCGGCCTGTTCGCGCTCGTGGTGAACGCGCTGCTGTTCCTGCTGACCGACTGGATCGCCGGGGTGCTGAAGCTCCCGTTCCACGTGGACGGCTTCTGGGCCGCCTTCTGGGGCGCCATCGTGGTCGCGGTGGTGAGCTGGCTGATCAGCGTCGTCGTACCGGACCGGCTGGAGAACCGGTGAGCGGCGTCCGGGCCGGTTGTGCCCCGCTCACGCTCCTGCGGGATACTGCCCGCGGTGGACAGCGCGGTCCGGCGCAACCGTGGACGTGAGCGACCGGAACGGGTCGCGCCCATGGAAGACAGCGGCCTGCACGGCCGAGAGCGGTAAGTAAGGAGCGTTCGACATGCCCATCGCTTCCCCCGAGGCTTACGCGGAGATGCTGGACCGGGCCAAGGCCGGCCGGTACGCGTACCCCGCGATCAACGTGACCTCCTCGCAGACGCTGAACGCGGCGCTCAAGGGCTTCGCCGACGCGGAGAGCGACGGCATCATCCAGGTCTCCACCGGTGGTGCGGAGTACCTGTCCGGCCCGTCCGTGAAGGACATGGTGACCGGCGCGACGGCGTTCGCCGCCTACGCGCACGAGGTCGCCAAGAAGTACCCGGTGAACATCGCGCTGCACACCGACCACTGCCCGAAGGACAAGCTGGACAAGTTCGTCCGGCCGCTGATGGCCATCTCGCAGGAGCGCGTCAAGAACGGCCAGGAGCCGCTGTTCCAGTCGCACATGTGGGACGGCTCGGCCGTGCCGGTGGCGGAGAACCTGGAGATCGCCGAGCAGCTCCTCGCCGAGGCCGCCAAGGGCAAGATCGTCCTCGAGATCGAGGTCGGCGTCGTCGGCGGCGAGGAGGACGGCGTCGAGAACGCCATCAACGACAAGCTCTACACCACCGTCGAGGACGGCCTGGCCATGGTCGACGCGCTCGGCCTGGGCGAGAAGGGCCGCTACATGGCGGCGCTGACCTTCGGCAACGTGCACGGCGTCTACAAGCCGGGCAACGTCAAGCTGCGCCCCTCGGTGCTGCACGACATCCAGGTGGCGGTGGGCGCCAAGTACGGCAAGGACAAGCCGCTGAGCCTGGTCTTCCACGGCGGCTCCGGCTCGCTGCTGTCGGAGATCCGGGAGGCGCTGGACTACGGCGTGGTGAAGATGAACATCGACACCGACACCCAGTACACCTTCACCCGCCCGGTCGCGGACCACATGTTCCGCAACTACGACGGCGTGCTGAAGGTCGACGGCGAGGTCGGCAACAAGAAGATGTACGACCCGCGCGTCTGGGGCAAGGCCGCCGAGGCCGGCATGGCCGCCCGCGTGGTCGAGGCCTGCGAGCACCTGCGCTCCACCGGCACCACCATGAAGTGACCCTATGCGTGTAAGGAAGGGCCCCTTATTAACCGCTGTGGTTGATAAGGGGCCCTTCCTCTACCGGAGGCGTTAAAAAGGGGCCCTTCCTTTCACTGCGTCAGCACCCGGACGGCGTCGCGGACGTCGTCGGTCAGGTGGATCGTGTGCGACAGGTCGCCGAACGGGGACGCGGCGAACAGCGGCCGCAGCAGCGACTCCACCGGCAGTTCCGTGGTCCAGTACGTGCGGTCCAGGAAGACGTACGCCCCGCTCGCCCCGTCGGTGCCGTAGAACGTCTTGGTGGCCGCCTGGAACACCTCCTGCACGGTGCCGGCCTTGCCGGGTGCGAACACGATCCCGCCCCGGGCCAGCCGCAGGATGGTGTCCTCCCGGATGGCGTTGGAGAAGTACTTCGCGATCCGGCCCGCGAACAGGTTCGCCGGCTCGTGGCCGTACAGCCAGGTGGGGATGGCCAGCCCGCCGGACCGGGCCCACTCGGTGCCGGGCGCCGACGGGCGGGGCGAGGGCAGCGACGTGCCGTCCGCGTACCGCTTGCGCACCGCCAGCGCCGCCGCCGTGTACCGGTCGTGGTCGGTGAAGTCCGGCGCGACGGCGAGCACGTCGATCGCGGCGGACAGCTCCTCGGCCGGCCAGGCCGCGAGGAACGCGCCGAGGTTCGCCGCCTCCATCACGCCCGGACCACCGCCGGTGACCACCAGGCGGTCGGCCCGCGCCAGCTCCCAGCCCAGCACCGCGGCCATCCGGTACGCGACGCTGCCGCGCGGCACCGCATGCCCGCCCATCACCCCCACCACCGACTGCGGCCCGTGCGCGGCCAGCCACGACCGGGTGGCGTCGGCCAGCGCGTTGTCCACACCGTGGTCGTGCAGTCGCTGCCCGAGCGCCTCGCGTACGTCGGGCAGCGCGCCGCCGTGCGCCCGGAAGTGCGCGTACACCCGGGTGTCGTACATCTCGGCGAATCCGCCCTCGGCGAACCCGGCGGCCAGCTCGTCGGCGGTGTAGAGGTGCGACGGCTGGGTCGGGTAGGGCAGCCCGGAGAACGGCGGGACCACGTTGGCGCCCCGGCGGACCAGGTCCGCGCCCACCTCGCGGCCGGCGAACCGGCAGCCCACGAAGAGCGTGCCGGTGACGTCGACGTCGCGCAGGTCGGGGATCGGATCGAGGTCGAGGCGCAGGCCCTGCACGGTCAGGCCGGCCAGGGTTCCCCCGGCCAGCCGCTGCTCGAACGCGGTGCGGGTCTCGATCTCGTTGACGTGGGGTGCGTGCGGCTCGATGACGTCCGCGGGTGGTGGGGTCGGCACCAGGCCATCCTGCCCCCGCACGGCAAGTGCCGAAACCGGGGCGGGGAACGACAGGAGCCCGGCGGGCACGCCGCCGGGCTCCTGCGTAACCGGGTCCTGGGGAGGCTCCGGATCTGTATTTGTAGTGCAAGAACCACGGCGGCGGCATGGGCCGCGGGTACGTGTGCTCCCGCCGCAGGCGTGACGAAACCCTCAGCCGTTCAGCCAACCGTCCGGGCGGGGCCCCTCGCGTACCCGAGGGCGAAGCGGGTTGAATGGGGCGATGCAGAACCTGTTGCCTGAGCCACCGGCCACCCTGCTCCCGGTCCACGAGGAGGCCGACGCCGCATTGGCGGCGGCGGCCGAGCAGGGCACCGACGAGGCGTACGCCGAGGTCGCGGCCCGTTTCCCGACCTACAGTGCGGCCTGGGCCGCGCTGGCCGGCCGCGCGCTCGCCGCGGGTCAGGTCGTCACGGCGTACGCGTACGCCCGCACCGGCTACCACCGGGGCCTGGACCAGCTGCGCCGCAGCGGCTGGAAGGGCCACGGCCCGGTGCCCTGGTCGCACAAGCCCAACCGGGGCTTCCTCCGCTGCCTCTACGTGCTGTCCCGCGCCGCGGGGGAGATCGGCGAGGCGGACGAGGCGGCCCGGTGCGCCCAGTTCCTCCGCGACTGCGACCCGGCCGCCGGAGACGCGCTCTCCGGCGACTGACCACTGCCGCGACGGCCGGTCCCGACCCGGGCACCGGCCGTCGCGCCCGTCCTACAGCCCTTCCGCCACCGACGCGGCGATCTTCAGCCAGGCGTCCCGGGTGGCGGAGGAGAGCTGCCCGTACCGCAGCGGCTCGCCGGTGTCGATGAGCCGCTCGTACGGCGCCAGCAGCACCGCCCGGGTCCGCGCCGCGAAGTGGGCCTGGATCGCGGGCAGGTCGATCTCCTTGCGCGACGGCGGCATCGAGACCACTGTGACCGCCTGCCGGACCAGCCGCTGCCGGCCGCTCTGCTCCAGGTGGTCGAGCATCCGGGCGGCGGTCTCGGCCGAGTCGTTACGAGCCGACATGGTGACCACGAGCTGGTCGGTGGCGTCCATCGCGGCCTGCCAGTTCTGCGCCCGGACGTTGTTCCCGGTGTCCACGAAGATCAGCTTGTAGAAGCGGCTGACCACCTCGCGGATCTCCGCGAACGCGGCGGCGGTGAGCATCTCGCCGCCGGTCGCCGACTCGTCCGAGGCGAGCACGTCGAACATGCCCTCGCCCTGCGAGCGGACGTACTGCGACAGGTCGCCCACCCGCCCGTGCGGCCCCTGGAACTGGGCCAGGTCGCGCAGCATGTCCCGCACCGTACGGGCGTGGAAGTCCTGCTGGGCCCGCATGCCGAGAGTGCCCTGGGTCTCGTTGTTGTCCCAGGCCAGCACGTATCCGCCGCGCTTCTGCCCGAACGTCATGGCGAGCAGCAGGATCGCCACCGTCTTGCCGGCGCCGCCCTTCGGGTTGACGACTGTCACCTGGCGCAGCCCGCCGAAGTTGCGGCGGACCATCTCGATGTCGCGCTTCATCTCCTGCTCGTGCCGGCCGGGCGCGAGCCGGACCAGCCCGATCTTGTTCACCACCGCGCGTACGCCCATGGTGGCCACCGGGTCGACCGGCCGGGCCTGGCGGCGGCGGGCGAAGTCCTCGGCGGTCGGGGGCACCGCCTGCTGCGGCGTCCAGCCCTGCTCCGGGTGGGGCGCGCCCGGCTGAGGTGGTGGTGGCGGCACCACCGGGCCGGACACCGGCGCC